>NZ_JBQEMU010000002.1:399959-427354 GCF_052044235.1 Flavobacterium sp. 22659 | reverse complement strand
GTTTATACATGGACGTTTGGAATTCAAGCATGTCAAACGGTGCAGGAATCAACCAGGGCGCTTTGAATTCAGGAAGCAACCAGAAATTTACTTTCACGCATTTAGGCGACGGAATGTATAAAATCATTGCCAACCACAGCGGTATGTCAATGGATATTAACAATTTCAATAAGGCCAATGGTGCAAGAGTAGAGCAATATCCATACAATGCAACAACAAATCAACAGTTTATTTTGGTTTCTACAGGCGATGGGTATTACAAAATTGTAGCGCGTCATAGCGGCAGAATCGTTGAGGTAGCAGGAGCAAGCACGGCTTCTGGAGCAATTGTACAGCAATGGGATAACAACAATCAAACTTGCGGACAATGGAAATTAGTTCCGGCAGCAAGTTCACAGACATCGGTTTTAATTCAGGCAGAAGATTATTCAGCGATGAGCGGTATTCAGGTTGAAGCTACAACTGATACTGGCGGAGGATCAAACGTTGGTTATACAGAAACAGGCGACTGGTTAGCGTATAACAGCATCAATTTCCCAACAACAGGTTCTTATTTAATCGAATACCGAGTAGCAAGTGCTGTTACAGGCGGCAGATTATCATCTGATTTAAACGGAGGAACAATTGTTTTAGGAAATGTTGATATCCCTAATACTGGAGGATGGCAAAACTGGCAGACTGTTTCTCAGACTGTCAACGTTAATGCAGGAACGTACAATTTCGGAATTTATATTCAAAATACCGGAATGAACATCAACTGGATTAAAATTACAAAAGTAGGTGCAGGATTGGCTGCTAAAACGGCTTCAGTTCAAACAGAAGAAGCGCCGGAAGAAACCGTTTTAAATGTTTATCCAAGCCCGGTTGAAAATACATTGTTTACCACAACAGACCTTTCTGGAGGAGATGTAAAAATCGTTAATGCACAATCAGGAAATACTGTTTTATCGAAAAAAAGCAATGGAAACAGTATCGATGTTTCGCATTTAGCAAAAGGAATCTATTTGATTGTTTTTGAGAAAGACGGCAAACAGACAATCAAACGTTTTATCAAAAAATAGTTTTAAAAAGTGATCTCAGGCTTTAGGTCTTAGGTAATAATTTAGGTAGTGTTAGTTCTGCAAAATTAGATTGCACAGCAGTCAAATCTAAAATCTAAAGTCTGAAATCTTAAATAAAAATATACAACTCAATAACCGTCCCCTTATTTACGAGTTTATTAATCTATTAAAACAATTATTATGAAAAACAATTACAGAAGAATGCTGCAGAAATGCATGATTATTTTAGTGTTGGGTCTTTTTAATTTAGCGTCAGCCCAAAAGAAAGTAATAGCTTATATCCCGAACTGGATAGATTTAAATGCTTTTTCAAGTACAATTCAGTACAGTAAATTAACGCACATTAATATTGCGTTCGAAAATCCCGATGCCAATGGTTATTTGAGTTTTAATTCAGGAAGCAATGCCATTATTAATGCAGCTCATGCCCAGAATATTAAAGTTTTTGTATCGCTTGGAGGAGGTTCTGTTTCTGAAGGCGGCGCAATTCGCGACAATTATTTTAATTTGATTACGCCGGCAAACAGAACCGCTTTTATTCAAAAAATCTACGATTATGTAGTAGCGCATAATTTTGACGGTGTTGACGTAGACTTAGAAGGTCCGGCAATTAATGGCGACTACGGAGGATTTGTAATTGCACTTGCTAATAAACTGCATGCTAATGGTAAATTAATCTCAGCAGCGCTTTCAGAAGGATATGGTGGTGCAAATGTACCTTCATCTACTTTTGCAGCTTATGACTGGATCAATATCATGGCGTATGATGCAACAGGACCTTGGGCACCTGGAAATCCGGGACAGCATTCTCCATACAGCATGGCTGTAAACCAATTCAATTATTGGACTGGAAGAGGATTACCGGCAAGTAAAGCCATTATTGGACTTCCTTTTTACGGATATGGTTTTGGAGCTTCGGCCAATCAGGGAATTTCTTATGCCAATATCGTGGCGCAATATCCGGGAGCTGAAAATCTGGATCAGGTTGGAAATACAATTTATTATAACGGAATCCCAACGATTAAACAAAAAACAACTTTTGCTGTTCAAAACGCAGGCGGTGTTATGATCTGGGAATTATCTCAGGATGCAACGGGTGCAAAATCATTACTTACAGCTGTTGATCAAGTTGTAAAAGGAAGCAACCCTCCAACAGGAACTGGAACTTTAATTCAGGCTGAAAATTACAACACCATGAGCGGTGTTCAGACAGAACCAACAACTGATACCGGAGGCGGATTAAACGTTGGATATTGTGATACTGGCGACTGGATGGCATATTACAACATTAATTTTCCAACTTCAGGAAATTACGTAATTGAATACCGAGTGGCAAGCGCCGTTACCGGAGGAAGATTATCATCTGATTTAAATGCAGGAACGATTCAGCTTGGTACTGTAAATGTACCTAATACAGGCGGATGGCAAAACTGGCAGACAATTACGCAGACTGTAAATGTAAATGCAGGAACGTATAACTTCGGGATATATGTTCAAAATACAGGTTTTAATATCAACTGGTTTAGAATCACAAAAGCAGCTTCAGGTTTAGCAGCTAAATCGGCTTCAGCAGATAAAATTGAAAGTCTGACTGTATATCCAAATCCATCAGAAGATACACTTTTCTTCTCGGCAGAAGTTTCGGGAGCAAATGTAAGCATTATCAATTCTGAGGGCGGAGCAACAGTTTCTACACAAAAAGCAAACGACAACAGTATTAATGTTTCAGGTTTAAAAAGCGGTATCTATTTGATTTTAGTTGAAAAAGACGGAATCAAAACGGTAAGACGTTTTATTAAAAAATAATTTTTCAAAAAGCACTATCTCTTTTTTGTTTCGACAGGAAAAAATAGTGCTTTTTTAACACATAGAAACGTAGTTTATTTTTCTAAAAAAGGCGTTTCACTTGCATTAATAATCATAGTTTGTAACGTTTCACTATGTGTAAAAACTAGTTTTTTAGATAACCTTCTTTCAAATTTAAATCTATGTTTCTATGTGTTTAAAAATTACCCGCATATTATTGTAACCCTTTTTACCCCAAATAAATATGAAAAACAATTACAGACTCAGTTTGACATTTCTTGTCTTTCTGGCTTTCAGCGGTTTTGTTGCTGCGCAGACTTCACTAGGTTCGAGTAAGTCTTTTATGAACACCTTAAAGAAAGAATTAACCAATTCTACAGCTTCAAAAAGTACTGACAAAACAATTTTGCTTCAGGCAGAAAAAACGAGTTTCAACGGAAAAATAAACTTCAAAGAGTCGAATGCTTCGAGTGAATTTTTAATTGGAGAAATTAAAAACATTGCCGAATCATCTTTCTACATCAAAGTAAAAGACAAATCATTAGAAGGACACATTCTTCTTAAAAAAACAAAAGAAGCCTACAAGTATTTTTCTGATGCACAAGGAAATGCGTTTGTAGAAAAAGTGGATATCAATACTTTGGTTTGTATCGATTACAAAAACCTGCCAACAAAAGACAATACAACAAGTAAAACAGCAGCTGCAGCAGAAATTGCTCCGGCTCTGCTGGATTTGCAAAGTTTACCGGGTGCAGCAGGTTGTGTCATGCTGGATTTTGACGGTTATTATATGCCGGCAGGAAATCTCTGGAACAACGGAAATGCCATTAATGCAGCACCTTCTGGAATGAACGATGCAGCAGTACAGCAGCATTGGGAAGTAGTTTCAGAAGATTACCGTCCGTTTAATGTAAACGTTACAACAAACGAAGCCGTTTTTAATTCTTATCCTAAAAACAGAAGAATGCGCGTTGTCGTTACACCGACTAATACTGCAGCTCCGGGCGCAGGAGGAGTAGCGTATATTGGATCTTTTAACTGGGATAATGATGTGCCTTGCTGGGTATTTATCACATCTGGAAAATCAGGTGGAGATGCTTCTTCTCATGAAGTAGGACATACTTTTGATCTGGGTCATGACGGACGCACAAGTCCGGCAGAAGATTATTTCGTAGGTTTAGACGGAACTTCATGGGCGCCTATTATGGGTGCAGGCTATTACAGACCTGTTGTACAATGGAGCAAAGGAGAATATAATAATGCGAACAACAAACAAGATGATGTGGCGATTATTGCCAGCGCTAAATTTGGAGTAGGATACCGCGGAGATGATTACGGAAACAATATCGCTTCTGCAGCTACATTAGATTACAATTCAAGCGGGCAGATCAATCAGAAAAACGGAATTATTTCAAGTGAAGCCGATTATGATTTCTTCTCTTTTACAACAGGAGGAGGAAATGTTTCTATAAATGCCAATACCGTTTCGAGAGACGGAAATCTGCACTTATTAATTCGATTATATAATTCGGCAGGAACAGAAATGGGAACGTATTGGAATTCAGATCCGTTTGCATTAAATGCTTCTATGAATGTTAATCTTCCGGCTGGTAAATACTATATTGGAGTGGATGGAACAGGAGCAGGAAATGCCGGAAGCGGCGGTTATTCGGCTTATGGTTCTATAGGAAGTTATTCGATTACCGGAACTATTCCGCCGGGAGGAAATATAAGTCCGTCAACTGATGTGATTACGGTTTATAAAGACTGTAATTATACAGGTTTCTCAGGCGGATTGACAATTGGTGATTATAATCTGGCACGTTTAAATTCTTTAGGAGTTTTAAATGATGATATTTCTTCACTTAGAATTACTCAGGGTTATCAGGCGATTTTATATCAGGATGATAATTTTGGCGGCGCTTCAACAGTAATTAATTCTGATAATTCTTGTTTAAATACAACTTGGAATGATAAAGTAAGTTCGATTAGAGTTATTGCAAACGGAACGACAACTTTAGGTAACCAGACTTTCTTTCTTCAAAACAGAAACAGCGGTTTATACATGGACGTTTGGAATTCAAGCATGTCAAACGGATCTGGAATAAATCAAGGCGGACTTAATTCTGGAAATAATCAAAAGTTTACGTTTACTCATTTAGGAGACGGAATGTATAAAATTATTGCCAATCACAGCGGTCAGTCAATGGATGTCAATAATTTCAATAAGGCCAATGGTGCTCGTGTAGAACAATATCCGTATAACGGAACTACGAACCAGCAGTTTATTTTAGTTTCAACAGGAGACGGTTTTTATAAAATTGTAGCACGTCACAGCGGCAGAATTGTTGAGGTTGCCGGAGCGAGTACAGCTTCTGGTGCTATTGTACAACAGTGGGATAACAACAATCAGACTTGCGGACAATGGAAATTAATCGCGACAACAACTTCTCAAACTTCTACTTTAATTCAGGCCGAAGATTATTCCGCCATGAGCGGTATTCAGGTTGAGCCAACTACAGATACAGGAGGAGGTTCAAACGTTGGTTATACTGAAACAGGAGACTGGATGGCATACAACAATATTAATTTCCCAACTACAGGTTCGTATTTAATTGAATATCGTGTTGCGAGCGGTGTTACCGGCGGCAGATTATCATCTGATTTAAATGGAGGAACTATTATTTTAGGAAATGTTGATATTCCAAACACAGGCGGATGGCAGAACTGGCAGACGGTTACGCAGACTGTAAACGTAAATGCAGGAACGTACAATTTTGGTATCTACATTCAAAATACCGGAATGAACATTAACTGGATTAGAATTACTAAAATTGGAAATGCTGCCGCAACAGCAGCGGTTGCAGCAATTTCTGCCGAAGAAAAAACAGGAGAAAATATTCTAAATATATATCCAAATCCGGTTTCAGATGTATTATCATTTACAACAGATGTAACAGGAGGAAAAATCAATATTATAGATTCTCAGGGAGCAGTTATCGGGTCTCAAAATGCTGCAGAAAATAGTTTGAACGTTTCGAATTTAAAACAAGGAATTTATTTTATTGTTTTAGAAAAAGACGGGCAGAAAACAATTAAACGTTTTATTAAAAAATAATCTTAACCCATTTGCCATAATGGTTTAGATACATTAAATTTTTGGTTTTAATTTAATGGAAGGCTGTCAGAAATGACAGCCTTTTTTATTTTTTAAAAGGTGTAGTCCTTACAGGACAATGATTTTGCTCACAATTTATTTTTTTTTCTACCAATATTTAACCTCTAACGAGGTAATTCCGTTAGGAATTAAATATCGGTAGAAAAAAGATGTAAATTATTCACGATTACCAATATTTAACCTCTAACGAGGTAATTCCGTTAGGAATTAAATATCGGTAGAAAAAGAGATACGCCTCGGATATTATTGTCCCTTAGGGACAACAGATTTTCAACGCATTAAAATCCCGTAAACATTATCATTCGATAACAATAACATAAACTCATTTCATCTTTAAATCTATAAAATTGCCTGATGAATTCCCCATTTTGCAAAAGTTTAAAACCTATGAATTTAAAGCTTACTTCGCGATTAATTTTACTCTTTATAATTTTCTCCAATTATACAATTTCAGCCCAAAATCAAAAGAATTTAGAAGGAGTTCAGGTTGCTTTTTTATCAGATGTACACCTTCAGGATTTGTTTGGTACGTTTTCTGATAATGATTTTAAAGGTGTTTTAAATACCAAAACCGGAAAATATGCGTTAATAAGAACGATGGCCTCGCAGTTACATTCGACGAGAATTTTCAATGAAAATTATTTTGCCTTCATCGCCGCTCTTGAAGATATTGCAAAACGAAAGATAAAATACGTTGCACTTCCGGGCGATTATACAGATGACGGACAGCCGATACACGTGCGCGGATTGAAGAAAATTTTAGATCAGTACCAAAAAAAATATGGTATTGAATTTTTTATAACCACTGGAAATCATGATCCGGTTGGACCATTTGCTCAGGAATCGGGTAAAGAAGATTTTTTAGGTAAGGAAGGTAAAAGCCAACCCATTTTTAGCAAAGACGGCATGTATAAGCCAAACATGAATATCGAACAGCCAGTTGTCATAACAGCCGATATTGCTAAAATGGGTTATTTGGGCATAACAAACGATCTGCAGAATTTTGGTTTTTATCCAAATAAAAAATACAAATTCTGGTCGACTCCCTTTGCCGGTTACAATTCACAAAACTACAATTACAAAAAAGCTGTTGAAGCTTCCCAGCTAAATAAAAGGGTTTATAATGTTGCACCCGGATTTGAAGTTCCGGATGTGAGTTACGTTGTAGAACCAATTGACGGATTGTGGCTTATGGCAATCGATGGAAATGTTTATATTCCAAAGAAAACAGACAGCGACCCAAAAGATTCTAAAAGTTATTCTGAAGCCAGTACGGGTTACAATAATGTACTTTCAAACAAAAAACATCTTATAAAATGGGTTCAGGATATTTCAGCAGAAGCCAGACTGCGCGGTAAAACGCTGGTTGCTTTCAGCCATTTTCCAATGATTGATTTTAATGATGACGCTTCCGTGGAAATAAAAGAATTATTAGGTCCGAATAAATGGCAGTTAAACCGGGTTCCGGTTGAAGAAGTAGCGCAGGTTTTTGCCGATGCAGGTTTGAAGATTCATTTTGGCGGCCACATGCACATTAATGATACAGGAACACGCACAACAGAAAAAGGAAATACGTTGGTTAATATTCAGACGCCTTCGCTTGCCGCTTATATTCCGGCTTATAAATTATTAACGATAAAAAAAGATAATCTGGTAGATATTCAAACTATTACAATTGATGAGGTAAAAGGATTTGACGAACTTTTTGATTTGTATAAAATGGAATATCAGTTTTTACAAAGTCAGAACACAAAAGATATTTGGAATATCGATATTCTGAAAACCAAAAATTACCACGATTTCACCGATTTTCATTTAAAGGAATTAGTCCGATTAAGGTTTTTATCAGATGACTGGCCTTCAGCTTTCAAAGATTTTATTCTGAATGTTTCGGCAAATGATTTATTGGTTTTAGCTAATATTCAATCGGATAAAGATTTTGATTTTATTCTGAAAAATAAATCGCAGTTTCAAAAAGAATGGAACGAAGCCGAAATAAAATCGGAACAAATTTTAGTTCAAAACAATCTCAAAAAAGAAGATTTTAACTGGACAGGAAACGACCTCTTAATCGATTTTTACCGTTTTCGAAGCGCCGATGAATTGGCTCTTGCCGATGTTGGAGAAAAGCGTGTTGCAGCTTATAAAGTTGTATCGAAGTTGTATTTAGAGAATTCTAAAGAGGAAGTTTCTAAACCTTTACAAAAGCAGATGAAGTTATTTCTTATCATCTTTAACAAATTCATGCACGAAGTTCCCGCAGATCATTTTACTGTTGATTTGAAGAGTGGAGAGATTAAAAGTTTGAAGTAATTTTAACCGCAAAGAACGCTAAGGTTTACGCAAAGTACGCAAAGTTTTCTTTTAATCTCGCAAAGACGCAGAGTCGCAAAGATTATAAAAACTTTGCGACTCTGCGTCTTTGCGAGCAAATTTAAGCAGCAAAATCCGCAAAGCTTTATCAATTATAGCTTTGCGAACTTTGCGTTTATTAGCACAAACTAAGATAAAAAACCTTTGCGTGCTTTGCGGTTAAATTAATTATTCACAGGATTAGCCCTCACATAAGTCCCATCGTCATATTTAATTTGATAAGGAGAATTAAAGAAAGTACTTGGCAGATAATAATCGGTAGTGATGATTTGTGCACCAGAGGCTTTTGCGGCGTTAAAATGCGTATAATCGTTAGCTCTTGCTTCTTTAGTATCAGCATCGGCTCTGGTTCTTATGATATAACCTTTTTTAACTAAATCGGCGATTGAAGCATCTTCCGGATTATTTCTAAAAATTGTTGCGGCTTCTGGTTTTCCAGGTTCTGCGTTGATGAAAACTGCACGACCTTTTAATGACGGATGATTTAAAGCATATAAATCTCTTTTTGCTCCGTTATTATCCAGAATAAACAAGAATTTGCCTTTTGCTTTTTTCAGCGTTGGCCAGTTATTGTTTAAAACGGCTTCTTCCAGCGTTTTGTATTTACCGCGAACCATATCAGGAGTAATTAGTTTATTTCCTAAACCTTTGCGAAGTTCTTTGTCTAAAGCATCAAAAAGCTCAGGCGTAAATTTCTCGGCTTTTGTTCCTAAATAGCTGTCATCGTCTTTTGGTTCTAAAGTGATAAAAACCGGAACGTGATCAGGATTTGCATCAGACCATTTTTTTAGTTCTGCAAGACAGCCCTGCAGCGTGTAACAGGAAGTTCTAAAATCGATATCAATCATATGAAAAACTTTAAAACCCGGTTTTTTCATTTCTCCGTTTGGGTCATAAGCTTCTTGTGGTTTTACAAGGTCAAGACCTTTTGGGTGTGCAAATTTTCCGCCTTGAGTATCGCCCTGAACATCAATTTCCAACTGACGCAGTCCTTTGTTTAACTGATCTGTAATACTAATATGCGTGTATTGCAGGCCTTTTAGAGAACGTGTAGTATCTTTTGCCTGAATAAAATTGTACAAATCAGGTTCAATATTATGGCGGTAACTGTTGTGTGAACCAATAACTTGTATTTGGTTGATTTTTAAATTATCATTTTGTGCGTGGCCTAATTGTATCCCTGCAAAAAATAATGCAAACAGAATTTGTTTCATGATTTTAATGAAATTAGAATGTGTGAATTAAGAAGACGCAGCAAAAGAAAATTGCTTTTTTTAGAGTGTTACTAAAGTAAAGTTGTGGTTTATCTTTTGTGTTAGCTTAATAAAAAGAAATCGAAAAACTATTATCATCTCCAGCCGAAAATAGTAGTATTTATACATCAAAAACATTTATTATTTAATTTAAAGATAACTTTCAGGCAAAAAACATTGATGTTGTATTTTATTATTTTACAATACTTAATGTTACCCCAAATTACCAATGAAGAATCCTGAAATTTTTGAACAAACGTATACAGACTACTGGCAGAAACTCAATGCCTTTTCTTATACGATGACTCAGGATAAAGATTTGGCACAGAACATTGTTCAGGATGTATTTATTGATTTATGGGAACGAAAAGACGATTTAAACATCAATGCAATCGAACCTTATTTATTTCGTGCTGTAAAAAATCAGATTTTTAAACATTACCAGAATAATCGTTTTGATAAGACGATTATGGAAGACAAATTTGAAGATTACATAATCGACAATTTTTCGACTATTGATCCAGAGGTAACAGATTTGCTTTATTCTTTATTAGACAAACTTCCTGAAAAAAGAAAAGAGGTTTTATTAATGTACAAATTCCAGGATATGTCAATTGACCAGATTGCAGATGAACTTGGAATTTCAAAACAAACGGTGAAAAACCAAATTTCATCGGCATTAAAACAATTGCGTGAAGGCTTGAAAGATCTGGCCTGGCTGGCTCCAATTGTCTTTTTTAAACAAAATTTTTAAGATAACTTTCTGTTGATGTTTTCATAATATTTGGCGATAGTACGATTTCAAGATTCTGGTACTTACTTGTAATAACAAACCTTTTTAATTGAATTGGTTTTTTAAACACATTGAAACATAGTTTTTCTATGTGTTGAAAAAATTACACAAAGTAGTATGATAAAAAGAATCAAACATAGTTTAGAATATTTAATTGATAAAAGTTCAAGAAATAAAACTTCACAAGCAGAAGAAAACCTGCTTACCAATTTTGCTTTAAGCGAATACCAAAATGTAAAATGGAATGAAGCTTTAATGGGAAATTCTGATGAAGTTTCTAAAAATATATACGATGGAATTCAGCTTCGAATTACAAAGAAGAAAACCATCAGTCCTTATATAAAATATATGGCAGCTGCCAGTATTCTTTTTCTAGCAGGTTTAGGATTTTTCTATAAACCCACAATTGCAGCCGAAAAGCAATTAGCATTTAAAACGTCAGATACCCCCAAATCTATCAAATTAAGTGACGGCTCGAAAATTTATCTGGCAGCAAACTCATCATTTCAGTATCCTGAAAATTTTAAAGGAGAGGAAAGAAAAGTTACTCTTTTAAAAGGAAATGCCTTTTTTGAAGTAACTAAAGACAAAAAACACCCTTTTATCATTACTTCAGGTGAAATAAAAACGAGAGTTGTAGGAACTTCATTTCACATTCAAATGTCAAAATCAAAATGTGAAGTAATTGTCGTTACCGGAAAAGTAAATGTTAGTTCAAAAGGTCACAGCGTTGATTTAGTGCCAAATGAAGAAGCTTTATTTGAATCTCAAAAACTAACCAAACAACTGGCAGATAAATCATTTTTGGTCAATTGGTACAATACCGATGTAACACTGAACCAGACTACGCTAAAACAAGTTATTACTATTTTACAATATAAATACGGAGTTTCATTTCAATATAGTAATGAGCAGGTATTAGCAACGCCGTTAACGGTATTCATTAAAAAAGACGCAGCATTAGAGAATGTTTTAGAACAAATAAATTATATCACCAACCTAAAATTCAAAGTTTATGGCGAAACAGTAAAAGTGGATTAAAAACAAAAAAAGCAGCTGCTGAGAACAACTGCCATTAATAATTAAGTATCGTAAAAAAACCAATAACTTAAATCATGTATTTTAAACCTTCTTATTTAAATCTAAAGAGTTTTATCTTTTTAGTATTAGCGTTACTAACCATTGAGAGTGGTTTTAGTAAAACTATTTCTTTAAAAAAATCAAAAATAGAAAATAAAATAGAAAAAGCAACTCTTGTTTCTATTTTTTCAAAACTAAGCCAGCAGACAGATTATAAATTCAGCTACGGACAAGCTGTAATTGCTGATAATACAACGTATACTGTAAATTTTACAGGAGAATCAGTTACCTCAATTTTGAGTGATCTTTCTAAAAAAGCTAATTTCAATTACAACATTAATGGAAAATTAGTTTTAATTCAAAAAACGGCTGCCCAAAAAGCGGTAAATACCAAAGCAGCAGATAAAATTAGAGTAAAAGGAAAAATTGTTGACGAAAATAAAGTGCCAATTCCTGGAGCAACGGTAATTGAAACTGGTACTTCAAACTCAACAGTTACTGATTTTGACGGGGTTTTTGAACTTTCTGTAGGAGATGGAAAAACTATTGAAGTTTCGTATGTAGGATATAAAACAAAATCACTTCCTGCACAGGCATCTTTTATGACTATTCAGTTAGAGCCAAGCACTGCAGAATTAAATGAAGTTTTAGTTGTAGGTTACGGAAAACAATCTAAAAAAGATGTTACCGGAGCAGTTACACAATTAGAAGCAGCAAATTTTAAACAAGGTGTAAACGTTTCTGTAGATAATTTAATACAAGGAAAAGTTGCCGGTGTGCGTGTAGTAAATACAAGCGGTGAGCCGGGAGCAGGAGTAAACGTAACTATTAGAGGTGTTGGATCGATTAGAAGCGGGAGTACGCCTTTATTTGTTGTAGACGGAATGCCTTTGACTAATGATGATGTGAGCCCGTCAGGAACAAATGTTGGATTTGGAAGTTCAACTGCAAAAAATCCATTAAACTTTTTAAATACAAGCGATATCGAATCGATTACAGTTCTTAAAGATGCTTCTGCAACAGCTATTTATGGTGCGAGAGGATCTAATGGAGTTGTTTTGGTTACGACTAAAAAAGGATCTAAAGGAGAAGGAACACTTACTGTTGACTCTTATATGGGAGTTTCTACTGTAGCCCACAAATTAGATGTTTTAAACGCTGGTGAATATAGAAATGCAATTAAAGATCCTGCTTTTGACCACGGAGGCAACACAGACTGGCAGGATGTAATTTTTAGATCGGCAATTACAACAAATAATTCTTTATCATTTGCTAAACAAACTGAAAGCGGAAACTATTATGCTTCTATGGCACAAATGGATCAGGAAGGAATTATCCGTAACAGTAATTTCAAACGTATTTCAGGTAGAATTAACGCTGCTGAATCATTTTTGGATAACAAACGTTTGAAACTAAAAATGAATCTTACTGCCAGCCAGACTACAGACGACGGAGTTCCTACAAGTGACGACGGAGGTTCTAACGGACAATTAATCGTTCATACTTTAATGGCAAATCCAACTCGTTCTGTATTTGATGCCAATGGAAATTACACGAACTTTAACATGAATGCGCATTACAATCCGGCTTATTTATTAAGTATTTTTGAAGATCAAACGCGTACTTTAAGAGTTCTTGGAAACTTAGAGACTTCTTTTAGAATTGTCGACGGATTAGAATATAAATTAAATCTTGGTATTGACCGCTCTACATCAGAAAGAAATACTACAATTTATCCAAACCTTACCGATTTAAATCCAAAAGGTAAATATGTTCAGAACAATCTTGATTCAAAAAATTCATTGATTGAACATTATCTAACTTATAGTAAAGCATTAGACAAACATAAATTTGAAGTTCTTGGCGGATTCTCTTATCAAAAATTTGAAAGATCAGGAACAAGTTTCAGTATCGACGGAATTTCTGCGCAGGGAGTTGGTGTAAAACCATCTATTAACCCAGGTTTTGCAGGAACGCAGTCTGGTACAACAGGTTATGCTCAGGAAAACGAATTGCAATCTTATTTTGGAAGATTAAATTACAGTTTTGATAATAAATACTTATTGACAGCTTCTATGAGAGCTGATGGTTCTACACGTTTTGGAGATAATAACAAATACGGTTATTTCCCTTCATTTGCTTTGGGATGGAATATTTCTAATGAAAATTTCCTAAAAGATTCTCAAACAATCAATAACCTAAAACTTAGAGCAAGCTGGGGACAAACAGGAAATCAAGAAGTACCAAATAAACAAACTAAGGCAAGTTACTCTTTGGCTGGCCCGGACGGATATTATTTATATGATGATTTAAATCTTGTAAATGGTGTTTCTGTTTCGAGAACAGCAAATCCAGATTTAAAATGGGAAGTTGTTACACAATACAATTTAGGTCTTGATTTTAATTTATGGAATGATAAATTTTATGGAACTGTAGACTATTTTAATAAAACAACTACAGATGCTATTTTGTATATACCTTCGACTCCTTTGAGCCAGACAAAATTTATCTGGACAAATATTGACGGTAAAATCGTTAATAAAGGTATTGAGATTATGCTGGGTTCTAAAATCATCGATAAAAAAGATTTCAGCTGGAATGTTGATGTGAATGGATCAACATTAAACAACAAAATCGAAAACCTGCCGCTTTCAGAAATCTTAACAGGTGCTATCTCTGGTCCTGGACAATCAGGTGTTAATGCTAACATTTATAAAAGCGGTTATGCAGCAGGTTCATTCTATTTGTTAGAGCACACTGGTTTTGATCAAAATGGTGCAAACGTATTTAAAGACCAAAATGGAGACGGTAAAATTGATAACAGCGACAGGATTATTATTGAAGGAGCTTTACCAACTTTTTATTACGGTTTCAACAGTGATATGAGATACAAAAACTTTACGTTCTCATTTTCTATAATTGGACAAACAGGAGGTTATTTGTTGAACAACACAGGATTGAATGCTTTAAATATTAACAACTTAGCATCAGATCGTAACGTGGCAACAGGATATTATGAGTCAGGGGCAAACCCGGCAAACTCACCAATTTTGTCTACGCTTTTCTTAGAAAAGTCAGATTTTATAAGATTAAATGCGGCACGTATAGGTTACAATTTTGATTTAAAAGGATTGAACTGGATAAATGGCTTAACACTTTATGTAACAGGGAATAACCTAATTACAATTACAAATTATACAGGATTTGATCCGTTAGTAAACACTCCTAAAGCGACCGATGGTAACCAATCTATTGGAATTGATTACGCAGCTTATCCAACTTCGAGAACGTTCAGTTTTGGAGCAACTTTAAAATTATAAATTATGAAGACAAAGACATTTTTAAGCATAAAAGTTTTAACATTATTCTCTTTTATTTTTCTTCTAAACAGCTGTACTGATCTGGATGAAGTCTTTTTAGATGAAATTCCTGGAAATACAGTTTCAGACCCAGCAGGTTCACTTGCTGCCGCTTATGACAGATTAGGTGACGGAACTTTCGTTGATCACGGAGCCATTTTTGCCATGCAGGAATATACTACAGATGAAGCTATTTTACCAACTCGCGGAAGTGACTGGGGAGACGGTGGAAAATGGAGAGACATGCACGAATTTACATGGAGCTCTAGTAATGCAATTATTGTAGGGAACTGGGATTTATTAACAAATGGTATTACACGTTGTATAACAGCTATAGAATCGGCTGAAAAAAGTTCAATTACTGAAAAGAAATTATTTTCTGCAGAAGCAAAAGCACTTTTGGCTTTTTACACATATACCACTTTGGATTTATATGGACAGGCTCCATACAAAGATCCAATGGATCCTAAAGCTGATTTGCAAATTTTAAAAGCAGATACTCAAATCGATAAATTAATTACAGATGTTGAGGCTTTAATTCCAGATTTAGCTGATATTGGAACGCAGAGAACTTACCACGGAAGATTTACAAAACAGGCAGCTTATGGTTTCTTAGCTACAATGTACTTAAACCGTGCGGTGTTTAAAGACCGTTACAATGCATCATCAAATTTTAATTTTAATGAACCGGCATTATCAGGCGGAGGAACAGATATGGATCGTGTTATTTACTACACATCATTGTTGATCGATTCAGGAAAATTTAGTTTAGAAAGCGATTATTTTAAAAACTTTGCCAGAGATAATGACAATGGTAAAGAACTTATTTTTGCGATTTCTCAAAAGATAGATTACATCCGTAATGGTTCTAACAGCTTTGCTTATGTATGTATGGAACGTAACCAAAGAACATCTGCAGCAAACAGAGGAACAAATGCAGCTTGTACAACTCCAGAGTTTTATGCAACATGGGATGGCAATCATGACGATCCAAGATTTGAACAGCATTATCAATATGCTGATGGTACATGGTTTATGAATGACGGTACAGATGTAAGTGTTCCGGCAACAGACATTGTTCCAAAAAGTGCTAATTTACCTTGGTTCCACTTCAACAGAGGAATTCAGGCTGGACTTCAATACGGACCGATATTATTAGCTTCTGGTTCTCTTGAAATGGTAGGAAACCGTATTAAAGTTTCTCCATTGTATATGGAAAAAAGCACAGGTACAAGAATGAATTTTACACCATCATTAACATTCTCAGATCCAACTAAATCTGTTTTTGCTCAAAATGAAATTAATCAGGGAGCTCGTGTTTTTAAATATGAATTCGACCCTGAAGGAGGAAACGGAAACAGTAATGTTGATATTCCATTATTCCGTTTAGGAGGAATTTACGCAATGAGAGCCGAAGCTTATTTTAGAAAAGGAAACACAGGTTCTGCAATGGATGATTTAAACAAACTGCGTACAAGCAGAAAAAGAGAATCTTTATTTGGTAACGCTGCAGGAAAAGCCCTTACATCTTTAGATTCACAGCAATTATACAAAGAATTAGGTTTCGAATTATATTGGGAATTGCAAAGAAGACCACAGAGCATTCGTTTTGGAAAATACGATTTAGCAGGAACTGCAAAAGCTGCTTCACAGCCATTTAGAAGAATATTTCCAATCCCTCAAACGGTTATCGACCAAAAAGTGTTTCAACAGAACCAAGGGTACAATTAAGATTTTGTGTTAGTTTATTTTTTATTTTTTTGTAAAAAGCCTGTTTTCGGAAGAAACAGGCTTTTTCTTTTGTTTTCGGTTTGAGTTAATAAATTTATAAAATGCCTTAATGACAACATATCGCGCTTTTTATTTTAGTAAATTTACTAGTATAATTTATAAATAAATTCTCATGAAAGCAGTACGATTTTTTGGAACAAACGACGTTAGAATTGTAAATGATCTTGAAAAACCATCGCCAAAAGGAGATGAGGTACTTTTAAAAATAGGAGGAGCAGGAGTATGCCATTCAGATCTTCATATTATTGATGAAGGAATAGTCTCGGGAGTAACATTTACTTTAGGACACGAAAATGCAGGATGGATTGAAGAAATAGGAGAAGATGTAAAAGGTTTTAAAAAAGGTGACGCCGTTTTAGTATACGGTCCCTGGGGATGTGGACATTGTAAACCGTGTCAGCATTCTAATGAAAATTATTGTGACCACCAATCTGAAATGGCTTACGGAGGCGGATTAGGTTTAAACGGAGGTATGGCAGAGTATATGCTTGTGCCGTCTTCACGATTATTAGTACCAATTCATGATTTAGATCCCGTAGTTGCAGCCCCTTTAACAGATGCCGCTTTAACACCATATTCTGCCATAAAACGTTCACTGCCAAAATTAATGCCTGATGAATATGTTGTAGTAATAGGAGTAGGAGGTTTAGGGCATGTTGCACTTCAAATTTTATCAGAAATGTGCTCTTCTGCAATTATTGCCTGCGACATTACTCAGGAAAGATTAGATTTTGCCAAAAAATTAGGAGCTGCTCATGTCGTTAACTCTATGGATAAAGATGCAGCAGAACAAATACGAAACATTACCGGAATCAAAAAAGCAAAAGTGGTAATAGATTTTGTTGGAGCTTCATCAACAATAGATTTAGGAACTAAAATTGTTGGTTTAGACGGAGATTTAACCATTGTAGGTCTTGGAGGAGGAAAATACGAATACAATATGAATGTACTGCCCTTTGGAGTAAGCATGACCAATCCGTATTGGGGTTCCAGAACCGAATTAATGGAAGTGATAGGACTTGCACTTCAGAAAAAAATAAAAATTGAAATTCAAAAATTCAAATTAGACGAAGCTGTTGAAGTGTATGATAAATTAAGAAAAGGGCAAATAAAAGGAAGAGCAGTATTAGTTCCATAACTAAAAAATAGGGTTTAAAATTGTTTTTGTTTCTTCTGCTAAAAATTAAAAAAAAACATAGTTATTGTGTAATAAACAGATAATAAAAATGTAAGATATATCTGTTGATCTATATTTAAATTTGATCTGTCAGACAGACTAATTATTGTTGGCGATGTCTCGGCAGAAATTGTATAAAAATAACTCAAAATGAATAAAAATCATGATACATCAAATTGACACTACCGATAATATTGTTGCTTTTAGAGCATTGGCAGAAGTAACAAAAGACGATTTTTTAACAGCAGTTGTACCAGCAGTAGAACATTTGGTAAAACAAACCAATGAAATTAACTTTTTATTAGTTTTAGATACCGATATTAAAAATTTTACAGCAGGAGCATGGCTTCAGGACGCTCTTTTAGGATTGAAACATTTGGGAAAATGGAACAGAGCTGCAATCGTAACCGATTCTGAAGATATTATCTCTTTTACAAACGGATTTAGTTATGTGGTTCCCGGAGAGTTTCACGGCTTTAAAAAAGAAGCATTTAATAAAGCTCTAAACTGGGTTGAAGGAAACATTAATCTTCCGGCAAATTAAAATCAGATACTGCCATTTTTGGTTTTCAAATAACCAAAGTGCGTAAAAATTACCCAGCAAGATATAAACATGACATTAATAGAAAATGCCCGTTAGGTTTTAAACCTTAACGGGCATTTTCGCAATCAGCAAACGTTTTTCCCTTTTATTTATTTGCTATTTTTTTATAAACTGCTGCAGATAATAATGGCAGAGCAAAACTTCCAACAAGTGCTGCAGCTTTATTATGTCCTGTTTTCTTTAAAGCGGCTCCAACTAAAAGAGAACCAATACCGGCGCACGCCAGCTGTTTAACAGAAAGGTTTTTTGTATTGTTTTCAATAGGTTTTATTCCGTGCAATAATGGGTCAATAAACTGTAAATTTTCCATGATTTTTCTTTATTTAATTAAACGTATTTTTATTTTGTGTGACATTTTTTTCGTTATCGGTTTCAGTTTCAATTTTTTCAATTTCAACTTTTTCTTTTTTTATGGCCTGACGCAGCAATGCAAAAAAACTCATATAAACATTTGCTATAAACACCAGCGAAAATCCGGCCAAAATATATCCTCTCCAGTCGTTTAACAAAAGTTTATAATTGCAGAGAATTAAAAACGCAATTGTAACATAATGGCTGAAGCAGTATTCGCAGGTAAGCAGATAGAAAAACTTTCTTGACAAAATATATCGGTCATTTTTAGAACGTTTAACACACCATTCATGAGGTTCTCTAAAAATTTCTTCATGTGTTACCGTCCAGCTTATACAGGCTATAGGAACAGCCAGAACAAATAACCAGACAATTTGAGCTGCGAAAGTCATAAAACCATATTTTTAAACTAATTTTTATTCTACTCTCTAGGATGATTTTCAGGATAATGCTCAGCATCAAAATCATCAAGTTCCTCATCATCGTCAAGATCACTGTCTTTTTCAACATCATTATCATAGGCTGGTTCCGAATCATTATCAAAATCATCACGATTACCGTCGTTAGTAATGAGATCATCTTCATTTACAATTCGTTCCTCATTCGGGATATTTTCAGCTCTTATATTGGTATTCTTTTCAAAATCCTGTTCAGGATGATTTAAATCTTCAATAAATTCTTCCTGATATTGGTATTGGTCCTCATCTCTTGCATAATTATCATTATCAACAAGAGTATTTTGTTCAATTATATCGGGATCGCTTTCTCCAAATTCCTGTGGAGTTTCTTTTGTTAACTCCTTACTATATTGATCATCATTATAGTAAGTACCATCAATAAGTGTATTTTGATCGATATAGTCAGGATCCGTCTGACCATATTCAAAGTTGCTTTGCTTTTCCATAACATCATTATTTTAGTTATTATTTTTTCTGTCTCTGCTGTAGTTTCAGCAAAGTAGTTTTCAGTAACTAATACTGTGTTTTTACAAAATTAGCAAGAGAGTCGTCTGAGTATCTTACAGGAAAATACATTATAGCTGCATAATTAACAGTTACTTATAATATAATAACTGTAAGAAATTATGTAAGTTTCATTTCTGCAATCCATTTTAAATTTGATTAGTAAAATTGTTTAACTAAAACAAAATAGAAAATGGCTTCTGATAAAGTAACCGCCTGCTGCCAAGCTCTGATTGAAAAAAATCTTACCATAACATTTGTAGAAAGCGCATCGGCAGGAAAAATGAGTTATGAATTCTCGACAGTTTTTAATTCCGGACGAATATTAATAGGAGGAATGGTTTGTTATCATTCATCAATGAAAGAAGATATGCTTCATATTCCGTGGGGAACAATCGAAAAATACAGTGCAGAATCTGAAGAAGTGACCAAACTTATGGCGCAGAATTTTTATCGTTACATGAATTCAGATATCTGCGTTGCCTTAACCGGACTTACTACTCCAGGCGGAAGCGAAAACGAAGAAAAGCCCGTTGGGACTATTTTCATACATATTATTTTTTCGGATAAAGAAACGGCGCGTCGTTTTGAATTTACAGGGAATCCCGAAAGTATAATTAATCAGGCAATTGATGTAGCAGCTGAATTGATTTTGGAAGGAATTAATGCACCCAAAATGTAAGATAATGTATAGATTTGTAAATCTGTATAAGCACACTTTAAAAAATATTCATGAAGAATCTTTACATTATAGGTGAACCAAATCCATTATCGAAACCAGAAATTGAAGAAATTGATAATCAAATATCTTTTTCTCTACCTGCAGATTATAAAGAGTTTTTGATGCTTTATGGTTTAGGTTCTCTAAATGAATTAGTAATGATGCAGCAGCCAGACAAAGATTTCATTAAATCGAATTTTAGCGATTATATGGATTTTTGGACTTTAACGGAAAAAGAAGAACAGCTTATACTCAATTCACTTACCATTGCAGCAACTATAGACGGTGATGTAATTACAGTAATTGACAATAATGAAAATCCTATTGTTTTGCTTCCCCGGCATTCTGACGAAGTAATTTATTTTGAAAACTTAGAAAATGTAATAAACTATTATGCCGAAAAGTATAAGCTGGGAAATGATTTGTATTTTGACCCATCTTATAATTTTGAACAGGAATATATTAGTTTTATAAAAAACGGTTCTTTAGATAAAATATTATTTGATACTGTTCATCAAATCTTTCTGGATCAAATTCCTGTTGATAAATCATATAATTTACAAACACAGCCCAAATATATCATCCAGGAAATTGGAGGCTGGGTCTATTTTGACAACATTGGTAAAAGCGCTGTAAGGGTAAAATATCAAAAACAATTTAAAACAGAAGCAGATAAAATTGTCAAATTGATTAATGATCAAATAAAACAAAAGCCGTAAACATCTATTTACGGTTTTTGTTTTTAAAACTATTTTATACTGTACAGCGAACCATTTTTAATGGTTTTTTTATCCAGTTTTCCTTTTCGTAACAATTCTTCGAGAATGATTTCGGCATCTTTAATCGATATATCCTGAATAACTGCATATTCTTTTGGAGCCAGTGTTGGGTAAACTTCAAAAAGAGACAAAGTATTTTTATTTTCAAACTTTTTCTTTTTGGCATCAGGAACTAGGACAAGCAGGGCGTTTTCATAAGAAGCATAAGGTTTTGAGCCATAAACCGTTAATTGATTGTTATTGCCGTCAGAAAGATAAAAAGTTGGAAAACCTCTTACATTCAGATTCTTCGCCATATTTAAATCATTTCTAAAAAGCTTTACGGCATCAATTTCAAAATCTTTTTTCAGCTTTTCGGTATCCAGATCTGCCAGTTTAGCAGCTTCGGCAATATTTTCCCATTTCGCAATATTTTTCTTTTCGAGATACAATTTCTCACGCAGAATCCGCATAAAATGTATCGCCTTTTGTTTATCCTGCATCTGCGCTGCTTTCATGGCAATACAAGACGGATAAGAAGAATCCAGCGGATCTTCAAGCCAGACATCGCCATCAATAGGCATTTCATAATGCAAGCTGGCTTCATCCCAATGATGCGCTACATCAGATGATTTACTGATTCCGCCGCTATTGTAACTCCAATCAGGCAGTAAACCGCCCATTCTGTAATCAATTTCAAAATAATCACCATATTCCAGTTTTAATTTTCGAAGCTGAGGCTCAATTCCCCAGCATGAAGAACAAATAGGATCTGTATAATAAATTATTTTTACAGGTTTATTTTCTGTTTTAATAACCGTTTTTTCGTTTGATTTTTCACCCGCCGGCATTTCGCACATACCATTTACAGGATCACACAATAACGGATTTGTTTTGTTTTCGTTCATTTTCGAATTAGTTTGCGACTGGCAGTTTGTACTGCAAATCAAGATTAACAACAGCGGCAGTATTTTCATAACAACTGTTTTATTTACACTTAGTTTTTTACTTTTACGCAAAGTTCGTCCGTATTTAATCACCAGTCAATTAGTCTAAAAAAGATGACTACAGAAAACAGCTCTCCAAAAAAGAACGAATGTCCGGCTCAGGGACTTCTAAAATTATTATCAGGTAAATGGAAACCACAGATTTTTCTTTTGGCTGAAGCCGGCCCGTTACGCTTTAACGGACTTTTGAGAGACATTAAAGGCGCAAACAAACAATCTATTTCTACCGCACTGCGCGAGCTGGAAGAATTTGGACTTTTAGATAAAAACGTTATCAAATTGAAACCGCTTCACATCGAATATACATTATCTGAAAAAGGAAAATCGCTTATTCCCGTATTTAAACAGCTTGAATTTTTTTCTGAGAATAATTAAGATTGTATTATCAATCATAAAGTAATTGCAATCTTACAAGGAATTATGTATTTTCACAGTTGATAAAATATATAAGCCTGCACCATGATTGAGATACATAAAAAAGAAGATATTCTGATTCCGTTTAACAAAATTGGAGATTCGGACTGGAAAATAAATACAAAAAAAATTATCGAAGCCATTGCTGATAATTTTGGAGACGATTTAAAGAAACCTGTTTCAAAAGAAGAAATTCTGGCACTCGAAACAAAATTAGGAACTGCATTACCAGAAAATTTAAAATTATTTTACGAAACATTCGGAATCGCTGATATTGGCGAACAGCTTCAGGACTTTGAAGAAGTAGACTGGATAAAAGATATTTGGTCAGATGCACCGCAATATGGTCCGGATTTTACCGAAGAAGATAAATTGCTTTTACCATATTTAATTTCTTTCAGCGATTATTTGGGTAACGGAAATATGTTTTGCTTTCACAGCGAAACAAAAGAAATCTATTACTACGACCACGACGATAAACCTTACCTGACTAAATTTTTTGATACCGTTGATGACTATTTAAAAGGCTGTTTAATTTTTGCCCAAAATGATTTTTCTGATGATAAAGAAATTGACCATTGGACAGAAGAAATTGTTATAGACCTGCTGGACGAAAAAACGGTTAAAAAATGGAGATATTAATCTCTAAAAAAAAGAAGACTTTACAATGAACTACATACAAAAAATAAAACGCCTTTACGGACTTTCTGAAAAGGAAAACTACGGATTTTCTGAAGATGAAATCCTCGCAGTCGAAAAAGATTTAGAAATTACATTTCCGAAAAAACTCAAAGAATATTATCTGGAATTAGGAAAAGAAGAAAACCTTAATTACGCACATAACCGACTAATGAAACCCAATGGAGAAATTGAATTCTCTGAAGATGATGTTCTGGTTATTTATGAAGAAAATCAGGTTGTGGCGATGTGGGGAATTAAAAAAGACGATTTAAAACTGGATAATCCCCCGGTTTACGGAAGTTACGATACCATCGAACAATCAGATTGGGAAATTGAAACCCAGACTACAGATAATTTCTTTCTGTTTATGGGCGTATATAACGGAACATTAGGAGGGCTGAAATACAATGGAAATTATTTAGGTCCAGTAGATTCAGATATTGTAAAATTTGTGGAAGAAAACTGGAAGCCTGCACCCGAAATAAGCAGAGACAATCAAAAAGTGTATACAAACAATTTTTATGATGTAATTAGTTTGTCATTCGATCAAAATAAAAATTGTACTGCTGCTTTTATCGGAACCAGCGATCAAAATCGTTTTGACGAAATTCTGGATTGTATAGACATCGATTGGTCTTACCTTTCGTATGATGACGACGAAGCTTATGACGACGATGATGATGAAGAAAATGAATAATTATGTGGTTCAGTAAATTTAGCTTTTTCGATAAACAGTCCGGTTTAACAGAATTGATTTCAGACGATTTCTTTACAAAACCATTTTCAAAAGAAGAATTTGAAAACTTTCCTGATATCGACAGTTTGTATCCAAACGGCAGAGATCCAAAATATTTTCCTATTCCGCATCAGCTTAAACTTCCCAAAGAATATATTGAGCTTTTACAATATTCAAACGGCGGAGGCATTATAAACGGCGAACGTGAATTTGGTTTTTTCTCCTTAGAAGAAATTCGGCAGATGTATATAAATTACGGATTCCCTATTTGGGCGCCCGCTTTTCTGCCAATAGCATTTAACGGCGGCGGAAAGTTTTACGCTTATGATCTTAGAGAAAATAATGGTTTTCCGATAATTCTGGTTCCGGCTGGAAATCTGGGATATGATGACGACTGCTGGGTATTTTTAGGAAATACCCTCGAAGAAGTTTTGAGCAAAACCACCAATGTCGAAGATAAACTCGATATACTTTATCCTGAAAAAGAGCTTTCAGAAAAAGAACTTCAATACAAACAACTGCGTATTGAATTGAAAGAACTGGAAGAAAATAAAACGAAAAATCAAGTTGATTTAAAAATGTATCTGCTTTCAAAAAAACGAATAGAAGCAGATTTAAAGAAATTACAAGAAAACGAATAAAACTATAATGAGAGAATTAAATTATTTAGTAAAAATTGAAGGAAACGAATCGCTTTTGGAGAGATTCATTGAAGCTATAGAAAACGGAACGGTTAAAGTAGATAAAGCTTATCCAAATCCTTATCTGCTGGATACGGGAGAAAAATTCCTTCTTGATAAAATTATTGAATATTTTTTCACAACCAGAGCTTTCTCAAAAGACCAGTATATTGCTTTTTTTGAAAAATTAAGAAAGTTAAATGGATTTGATAGTTACTATTATTCGCTTGGAAAACAAACAGAAGAACTGGTTTTTAATACTTTTGAAAGAGTTAAAAAAGGCAAATACAAGATTTTTATTCCTAAAACAGAAGAAATACATTCTCAGCCAGACTTGACAGAAGATCAAAAAGAACTCTTAAGCTTTTTATGTTATTTAGCGGTTTCTCATATTAAATACGGACCAAGTTATGCCTCGGTTACTGCAAATGAATATTTTGATATCGTAACTGAATTAGGTTCTGATGAAGTAGAAAAACTTAAGAAATTTGGAACAGGAAAACTCCCAAAAGAACTGACAAATTATAAAGACAGCGATTTTACAGCTAAAGCTAATGATGTTTTTGCTACAATAAATATCAAACTCAATAATGAAACAGAAGAAAGTTATGGTAAAGCATTGAATTTTGTGAATGCTCTTCTAGAATCAGATTTTCCAAAAAGTTATGAAATAGCATTTTCATCAAAAAACAAAGAACTGCTTCCTGTAAAAGGACTTCCAAAATGCGGACAGAACTATCTGTTTGCCGGAGCGGTTAAATATTCAAACCTTCATAAAAGCATTTTAGAATACATTAATCTTTCGAAAAAAGAATACGAATGGTACAATAACCTCGAAGATGAAAATTGTGCCATGCCTTCGACTTTTGCTGTTTTTGCTTTAGGATTGCAAGACGAAAAATATTTTGAAACACTCATCAATTATTATCAAACAGTTGATGAAGAACATCAGTCGATTCAGGCAAAATTTACTCCGGTATTTTTAGAAAAATTCGGCGTAACCGAAAAGTCAATTCGTGTATATATTAATGCATTGTTGTCAATGCAGGAGCATCCGCATAATAAAGCCTTTATTCCGTATTTTTCTGCTGAAAACAGTTTGAAATTATTATTAGACAGCAAAGAAAATTTTGCGGCTTATTATTTTACAGATCAAGATATAAAAGAGTATTCAGACAGTGGAAACGATACGGAGGAAATGGCAGATTACTGCTGGCAAAGTATTATGTATACCACTTTTGGACAAAGTAAAGGTTTTACCAAAATTGTAAAAGAATTAAATGAAGAGCAAAGATTGATATTTGAAAAATTGCAGATTGCAGATAAATAAAATAAAATAAAATGTGGAGCGATATATACAATTACTATAATATTCAAAGTGACTTATCATTTTCTCAAAAAGAAAGCACAAAAACAGTTGTTGATATTATATTACAGACTAAATATTTTAAGCAGAATGGAAATCAGAACTTTTCTAATGCTGATGGTTTTCCTTGGGTAGATTTAGTTTTAGTGGAAACTAAAGATGGAAATTTCGCTCTAAAAGAAAAAGAAATTCCATTTATTAATTTGATAGCAATTGTTTGTTCTAAAAGAGAAGGAGTTGACCAAACGCTTTACATTAAAACTTTTTTGGAAATTGCAAAAGCCTTAAATTGGAAGTTGTATTTGGAAGAAGATGATGAAGGAAATGAAAATGTTGAAATTCGAAAAAAAATGTTCCGTTAGGAACATCATATATAGAAAAAGTATATCGAAAAATGTTCCATTAGGAACATCTCGTCGGTAGAAAAAAAAATAATTTGCGATTATTTTACGTTCCGTAGGAACGTTTGATTAGTATCAATAGAATGTTTATTATGGCAAATACATATACACAGCTGCATGTTCAATTTGTTTTTGCAGTGAAATATAGAAAAGCATTAATCACAAAAGATTGGAAGGAAAGATTACATCAATATATAACTGGAATAATTCAGAGTAATCAACACAAAATGTTGTGTATAAACTGTATGCCCGATCATATCCATATATTTATAGGCATGAGGCCCACACAATCTATTTCGTCTCTTATTCAGAATATCAAAACAGAAACAAGCAAATGGATTAAAGAGCAAAAATTATCATCATATTTTGCGTGGCAGGAAGGTTATGGTGCTTTTTCTTATTCCAAAAGTCATGTTCCCGGTGTGATTCGATACATACAAAATCAAGAAGAACACCATAAAAAAGAAACGTTTTTAGAAGAATATCAAAAGTTTTTAAAGGTATTTGAAGTAGAATATGATGAGCAGTATATTTTTAAAGAACCTACAGATTAGTAATTTCAAACGTTCCTACGGAACGATATGAACCTAAGGAGTTATTGGTGTTACCAACGATATGTTCCTAACGGAACATAAGGTTATATATCTGTTTTAAAAAATGTTCCGCTAGGAACATCTCGTCGGTAGATCAAATGTTCCGTTAAGAACATCATATATAGAAAAAGCATATCGAAAAATGTTCCGCTAGGAACATCTCGTCGGTAGATCAAATGTTCCGTTAAGAACATCATATATAGAAAAAGCGTATCGAAAAAATGTTCCGTTAGGAACATCTCGTCGGTAG
>NZ_JBQEMU010000002.1:317301-399909 GCF_052044235.1 Flavobacterium sp. 22659 | reverse complement strand
CCGTTAAGAACATCATATATAGAAAAAGCATATCGAAAAAATGTTCCGTTAGGAACATTCTCGTCGGTAGATCAAATGTTCCGTTAAGAACATCATATATAGAAAAAGCGTATCGAAAAAATGTTCCGTTAGGAACATCTCGTCGGTAGGTACAATCATTAAATAGAAAAAATGTCAAACGCAGAAAGCATTATAAACGAAATAGACACGTTTTTAGATAAATTTTCATTAAAAACAAACAAACTGACCAAACAAGATTTGATTAGTTTTATTGAAGAAAAATGGGCAGAAGCCGATGATGAAAAATACAATATTTATCATGCCTATATCATTACCGGCAGGATGACCAATGAATATATCTGGGCAAAAGATTTCCCGAATATGAAACGCTGGCTTGATATGAATGACCGTCATTCAGCTTCGGGCAGAAACGAACCTTATATTCGAAATTATTACAAAGGACAATGCTGTTTAGAATGTGGTAACGAAGAAAAAGCGTTAGAATATTTCAATTTGTGTTATAACGAAAATCCCGATTATATATTTACAAGAGCACCTTTTTGTTATGAATTTTTCAATAAACATTTAGAAAATCCACGTGAACTTCCAAAACAGGAAGAAGGTCAGGATGATTATTTCGAATGGGTTGAATTAGAAGAATGGCAGTCATTTTTTAATGAAGAAGAATCGGAAATACAATGTGAAATATTATTTGATGATGACGAGGAAGAAGAATTCAGGGAAGAACACGAAAATGGAATCGAATATCTTGAAAACAATCAAACTGAAATACTGGAAAGTATTCTAACAGAATTACTAAAAGTATATCCCGACTGGCAGAAAGATTATGGTTACAGTGAAGAAGACAAACCCGATTTTATGCCGGATGTAACAACCATAAAAGATTTTGCAAATCTCATATCGCCAACAGCAATTTATGTCACATCTGTTTTTAAAGACGATCTGCCGTACATTGGTTTTCTTTTCTCGTGTTCGTGGGACAGCGAACACGGCTTGGGCGTGATGACACATAAAAACAGAATTGTGGAAATAGGAGGTGCCGATACTGCATTTTTAACCTGGATTGCTGAAAAGGATAATAATAAAAGCAAATAAATTGACCATAAAACTAAACCAAATGAACAAAGAAACATTTGATATAATAGAATTACGCCCGGCGACCAAACATTATTATGGAGACAGTTTAAAAATGCCTGAAATCCTGTTAGAAGATGGATTGCTGGTAAAAGCAGAAACGTTGGATATTCCGCTTGGACATTCCCGTTATGGCGGACCAATTGCTGATCTTCCAAAAGATTTCGAATACCCGGATGATCTGCGTTTTGCCGGTCAGTTAGATTTAAAACAGATTGCACCGTACGATACATCAGGACTTTTGCCTAAAACCGGACATTTGTTCTTTTTTGCTGATATCATGGAAGATAAAGGTCTGACAGTATATGCAGATGTTGACAACAGTGAATTGGTGAGAGTGGTTAAAGATCATGAAGACAACTTTTTTGAAGGCGTATTAATAAAAGAAGTTTTTGCCAATACTGAAAATCTTTCAAATCGTTACCGTGAACCAGAATACGAAAATGAAGAAGAATATACAAACGAAGATGGTTTGTTATGGGATTATTTTGAAGGAAGTGAAACCTCTAAAATCTTCGGAATTTTTACACATTGCCAGTATCAGGAAAATCAGATATTAGAAATAGTAAATTCAGATAAAATAGTGCTTTTACAGATAGGGGAAAACGGATTTAATGACGAAGGTGTTTTTAGCGTTTTAATTGATAAAAATGATCTTAAAAATCTGAATTTTAATAATTGTGAATTCCACTGGGGACAATCGTAAAAATGGCTGTAAGTTCCATTATCTGTATACGTCCAAAAAAACTCAGATCGATTGGAAATAATCAGATAATAAAAAAAACTGAAAATGATTAAAGATTTAGGACACGGTTATAAAATTATTGATAACAAATTCATTCTTTGTTATGAAAGTGAAGTGTTTAAAAAGTTTTACAAAACAATCGATTTTGAAACTTTTAAAATAACAGCAACAAACCCAGAATATGACAATGATGGTTTTGCATCAACGATTTATTTTACAGATAAAAACCATGTTTATATTCAAAGCGCTTTTACCGCTTTTACTATTCTTGAAGATGCAAAACCTAATGATTTTAAAGTAATAGATATTAAAAAAGGATATACATTTTCAAATGGAAATTATTTTCGGCATGATGATAAAATGCCTTTCGATTTAAGTAAAGCCAAACACCTCAATAATTATCACATTCAGGTTGGCGATAAATTATATTTTGGAGACGTAAAACTGATTGAAAATGTCGATTTAGAGTCATTTACAATTCCGCATCCGGATTTAATTGGAAATCTGGCTTTAGATAAAAATTATGTTTTTTTCAAAGGAAATATAGTTCCAGAAGCCAATCCAAATACATTTAAAGTTTTGGAAGGCTGTTTAGACGGAACTTATTATTTAGAATGCGATAATGTTTTTTATGCCAAAGATGATAAATACGCTTATTACATCAGAACAATCAATGATGAAGTAAAAGTGATAAAAACCAAAAGCCTGAACGATTTTCATTTTAAAGTTATGGATGAAAGAGGATATGCTTTTGATAAGGAATACAGTTATTATATGGGAAAAAGAACTAAAATCTAAAAACAATGGCGGTATATAAATTCGACGAAGTACTAAATGACCTAATGGATTATTTTATTCTGGGCGATCCAGATTATCTGCTTCAATACAAAATAGAAAATGACCTGCCGGATGATCTGCTGACAGAATTCACAACAGAAGAAACCGGAGATCAGGTTGTAGAAGAAGGTGTAATTGTGCCAATGATAGGAATAGAAAATTATCCTTATACCATTTATTTCAATTTATCAGACGAAACGCCAGAGTTGTTAAAAGCAGAAAATGAAGTACAGCACCATCGTGACGGATATTGTTTAAAAGTTGTGAATGGCAGAATCTACCTGTATACGATTCCGTATTTGAGAGATTTTACAGAAACCAAAGTCGGATTATTAAAGAAATACAAACACGCGTCAATAGAACTGCCAAACGGCTGGTATACAGTTACTATTTTGGCCGGATTAACCAAACAGCTTTTGGAAGCAGAGACGGTTTCGGGGAAAATAGAAGAATTTGAAAGTATGGAACCTACTTTTGAATTTGTGCTAAAACCTTCTGCCGAAAAACCAGAGTATACAGCTGATTTTACGTATCCATTTAAAGTTGAAATAGATGAATAGACAGATACCAATTGAAGAACTGAATCAGAATACTTTTTTCTGGAAATTTTATTTCTGCTGGTCAAGAGGTTATGATGAAAAACAAGAAATAAACATTGATGAGGTTCTGGAAGTTGTAGAAACAGATGAAACCAAAGCTTATGAGTGGGAACACGTATTTTTTAATCAGGATGATATAGAAGAAAACCCAAGATACATCGCAGAAAAACTGACAGACGATTTAAATTATGCTGTTGAATTTCAGGAATATGAAATCAACTTTTTTCTAAATGATATTTACATCGGCAATTTAGGCGGACATTTTGAAGCTTGGTTTTTTACATTAGATGAATTATTGGCCTTTGAAAATTATCCTTCATTATTTTTGCTTTTTCTTCCTATGACAGGAATTACAGAAAATCAGAAATCTATTTTGAAACCCATAATTACAAAACATCTGAAAGAAATTCCAAAATTTGAAACACATTCGGATTATATTGCAGATTGTATTTTAAATGGTTTAATTATGGAATCTCCATTTCAACAAACAGAAGAAATTGGGTTAACCAATAGTCAAAATCATAGTGTGAGAAACATAACAGTATATCCGCGCTATAAAGAAGATGTAATAGAATTGAATAAAAAATTGGTTTCTTTTAAAAGATAAAAAATTAAAATGTGCCGAGCCTACGGCTCTCTTTTTCTTTGCGGTTTTATGACGATGGATTAAAATCCAGCGCTACAATATAGTTCGAACCGTTGGTTCTTTTGTTTTAAATTTTTAAAATTCCGAAGGAACGATTTATAAATCTTAGTGACTTAGAATCTTAGCTCCTTAGAACCTCAAAAAAACTCCATTAAACTTTTATTAACAAAAAGTAAGATTCCATTAGTTTATATTTGTAAGGCACAAATTAATCCTAAAGCGTTGTACCTCATGAAAATCAAGTCTTTTTTGTATCTATTTCTGTTTGGTGTTTTTTCGATTTCAGCTCACAGTCAGAATGTGAAGCTGTTAAACATCGATCAGCTGAACGAACGAATTAAAAATGGAAAAGACAGCACGTATGTTGTGAATTTTTGGGCAACGTGGTGCGCGCCGTGCATTAAAGAATTGCCGCATTTTGAAAAGCTAAGCGCCGAACACAAATCAGAAAAACTGGCTGTTTTATTAGTAAGTCTGGATTTCAAATCAAAGCTGGCATCGAATGTCGTTCCGTTTGTAAAAAGAAAAAACCTGAAAAACGAAGTATTTCTTTTAAACGAAAGCAGTCCGCAGGAATTTATAGATAGAATCGACCCAAACTGGTCTGGAAGTATTCCGGCAACACTTTTCATCAAAAACGATAAACGAAAATTTGTAGAAAGCGAATTTACCTACGAACAATTATTAACTGAATATAAAAAACTGTAAACCATGAAAAAAATAATCTTATTACTAACATTGGCATTTTCTGCCTTTTTAGCTCAGGCTCAAACAGGAACAACACTTAAAGCCGGAGATACTGCACCAGATTTTAAACTGAAAAATGTAGACAACAAAGAAGTTTCTTTTGGGACTTTTAAAGATGCAAAAGGTTATATCGTAGTTTTTACCTGCAATACCTGTCCTTATGCAGTAGGTTACGAGCAAAGAATTATCGATTTAGATAAAAAATTCAAACCACAGGGATATCCTGTAATTGCAATTAATCCAAACGATCCTGAAGCTTCTACAGCAGATACTTTTAGCAAAATGCAGGATTTGGCAAAAGAAAAAAAATACCCTTTCCCATATTTATTTGATCCGGGACAAAAAATTACTGACGAATACGGAGCAAAACGCACACCTCACGTTTTCATTGTTTCTAAAACAACAAAAGGAAACGTAGTAGAATATGTAGGCGCTATCGACAACGATCCGGAAGGAACAAAAGCCGATAAAGTAAAATATGCAGAAGATGTAATTGCATCTTTAAAAACCGGTCAAAAACCGGCTGTAACACAAACCAAAGAAATTGGCTGTACAGTAAAAAGAAAAGCGAAAGCTTAATTACCAGAATTTAATTTGTTAAAACGCCTCAGGATATGAGGCGTTTTTTTATATAATCGTTTCGTTGATTCTCTGCTCTTTAAGTTCCAGTTCGGCAATAATCTGCCTTTTCATTGTAGTGTGAATATAATCTTTTGCCTCTGCATAAGAAATGTCATATTTGCGCAGAATGTCCTGCAGATGTTCTGGAAAATCAGCCAGCAGTTTATCATAATATACATCCAATTGGTGCTGGTCAGGCATTTCAAATTTCAGCTTAATTTGAAATCTGCGTAGTAATGCCGTATCAATACTGTTGTAAAAATTCGTCGCACAAATCAATAAACTGTCTGTTGGAAAATAATCTATAAGCTGAATAATAGTATTTACCAAACGTTTCATTTCGGCAACATCTTTGTCGTCGCTTTCACGGCTTTTTCCAATCTGGTCAAATTCATCCAGAAATAAAACCGCTTTTTCACGAATCGCTTTGTCGAAAATGGTTTTTACGTTTTTAGAAGTTTCCCCAATTTTAGCATTAATTAAAGTGCTGAGGTTGATAATAACAATGTTTTTATTTAAAGCCGTTGCAATTGCCTTTGCCGTTGTTGTTTTACCGCAGCCCGAATGCCCGTGAAGCAGTATTTTATTATCAACTTTTAAATTGTACTTTTTTAATTCCTCAAGATATTTATGCTCCTTTATGGTTTGAAGAAGGGCTGTTTTATTTTCTTCGCTGAAAAACAGATCATCGAGTGCAACTTTTTCAGTATCGTTTACAACAAGTTCGTACAGATTCATTTGAGATTTTATTTGGTGCAAAATTAGGTTTTATTCTGCAATATTTTCGTTCCAGATTTCTTTGCCCAAAAAGCGGTTTCCAAAAATAGAAGTTCCCACTCTTACCAGATTAGAACCTTCGGCAATAGCCAATTCTAAATCCTGAGACATTCCCATTGAAAGTTTTAAATTGCTTAAACCTTCAATTTCAGCCTCATAAATTTGATCTCTTATTTCTTTAAGTAAATGAAGTGACGGGCGCGTTTTTTCTTTTTCAACATCTAATAAACCAATCGTCATTAATCCTTTGATTTTTAGAGTATCATATTTCCTGATTTCTTTAATAAACGGAATTACTTCTGTTGGAGAAAGACCGAATTTACTTTCTTCAAAAGAGGTATTAACTTGAACAAAAACAGCAATAGCCCGGTTTTCTTTCTGGAGCTGTTTATTTAATTCTTCCGCAAGACTTAATCGGTCAAGAGATTGAATACAGCTTACATATTTCAAAACATCTTTTACTTTATTTGTCTGCAGATGACCTATAAAATGACGCTCGATATTTAAATCTTTTAATTCTGAATCCTTATCACGAAATTCCTGCATTTTATTTTCGCCAATTAAATTTTCTCCGGCTTCAATGGCAATTCGTATTCTTTCGGCAGGAACCGTTTTGGCTGCCAGTAATAACTGAACATCTGCTGTATCTCTTCCCGAAGCTTTACAGGCTTTTTCGATACGATCGTGAACCTGCTTTAAATTATAAATAATATTCTCTTTCATAATGAGCAAAGTTAGAGGTAAAGTGGATTGTAAAAAAGATCCAGTTTTTTCTATATAAAGTAGTCCAGATAAACAAAAAGAAGCAGACCAGAAAACGCCCGAAAATGAAAAAACTGGATTATTTAATGGTTAGGTATCCTGCCTAATTTTGTCTCGGCAATGAAGTCAAATTAAAATCAAATCAAATGAGTAAATCAATTTTTTATCACGCAGGTTGTCCAGTTTGCGTAAGCGCAGAACACGACATTTTAAATTTAGTTAAAGATGTTGAAGTAGTAAACATTGGTGAAGACAGATCCCGAATTGCTGAAGCTCAAAAAGCGGGTATAAAATCAGTTCCGGCTTTGGTAACGCCAAACGGAAATGTACTGCATATTAATTTTGGTGCTTCTATAGAAGAAGTAATTGGGTAAATATAAACGCCTCTTTGGAGTTTCTTCAAAGAGGTGTTTATAAACATTGAATTGAAACAAAGGTTTTTTTTAAACACATAGAGACATAGTTTTTGAAAACGCAGTAAAGGCGTTTCACTTGTTTAAACAAACATAGTTGTTTCTGTTTAGTATTCAAACTTTGACAAAGCTCTCAGAAACGTCTATGTGTGAGAAACGAGTTTCTTTTTGAAATCTAAAAAAAGAAAAAAACTATGTTTCTATGTGTTTAAAATCACAATAAACTATAAACTAAAAACAACAAACAAAAAATAAAAATGAAAGTAGCAGTATGGGATACTTATGTAACCCGAAAAGACGGTAAAATAATGCATTTTGATATTTTGGTAGATGAAAATACAGACGATGCAAATCAGGTTTTTGAATACGGAAAAGAATACCTAAAAACAGTTTTACAGGAAGGTCAGCCTTTGACCTCAAAAGAATGCCGATTTTGTCATATCGATAAAGCGCCTGCAGATATTGAAAATCAAATTCTTAAAAACGGATTTTCGATTATTGAAATGGAAAACTGTTATTAATTTTTCGTTTAGAATTATTAATTCGATAGGCTGAAAGTGTGGGGACTTTCAGTCTATTTTATTTGTTGTCATTATGAAAAACATCTTCAATTTAGAAACACAAAACAATAATCTGGACGGAAAAATTACAGCCGGATTTGAACGATTGTCTCAGGTTTTTAGAGTTTTGCTTTGGGAAAAAGCCAAAAAATACGATTTAAGCCCAATACAAATTCAGCTTTTGATTTTTATAAAGCACCATGTTCAAAACAAAGCAACCGTAAGTTATCTGGCAAAAGAATTTAATTTGACAAAAGCCACCATCAGTGATACGATTAAAATTTTGGAACAAAAAAAATATATTACAAAAACGGTAAATACCAGCGATTCCAGAAGTTCTACAATCGAGCTTACAATAAACGGTTTAGAAATGGTGCTTTTAACCGAAGATTTTACAGATCCGCTATTTGATTTAGTTTCGACAGGTTCTCAAAAAGAGAAACTGGTTTTATGGAAAACTATAAGTTCTCTGATTCAGCAATTGCAAGATTTACAGCTTATAAATGTACAAAGCACTTGTTATAACTGCGGTTACTTTGTAGAGAAAAACGGAAATAACTATTGTAAATTATTGGATGTAAAACTAGAAACGAGCGATATAAGATTGGATTGTTTCGATCATAAACCGGTTCGGTTATAAATATTTTGAAAGTGTCAAAATACCTTCTTCCATTTGTTCTTCAGTCAATGATGCATATCCCAGACGCAAACCGGAAGCCGGATTTCCAAAACTGAATTTTTCCGGACTCATTATTTTTATTCCTTTTTTTAATAATTCATCACAGACTTTTTGAAGATCGATTTCTGACTTTGGAACAATCCAAAAAGCCAAACCGCCTTCGGGTTTAATAAAAGTGATTTTGTCTTTTAAATGAAGTTTACAGAGACTTTCAAAATGATCTCTTTTGGCTTTGTAAATTAAATTCGTTTTTTTGAGATGCCTCTTAATTTTTCCTTCGTTAATAAGGTTTAAAACAGCTTCTTCCATAATATTATCGCCCTGAACGTCTATTATTTTTCTATGCTGGGCAATTTTTTGTATGTTTTCAATAGAAGCAGCCAAATATCCAATACGCAGAGCAGGAGCTACAATTTTGCTTAAAGTGCCAATATAAATGAAGTTTTTAGCATTGCTGTAACTTGAAATTGGAAGAATTGGTCTCTGTCCAAAATGAAATTCATTATCATAATCGTCTTCAATAATCGTAAATCCGTATTGATTAGAGAGTTCAATAAGTTTTAATCTCTTTTTGAGACTCATTGTAACGGTAGTTGGAAATTGATGATGAGGCGTAACGTAAATCGCTTTTATGGCTTTATTGTTTTTAAGATGATTTTCAACTTCTTCTAAATCTAAACCATCTTTTAAAATATTCACAGGAAGCAGAGTCGCACCGGTATTTTCAAAAGCTTCCCACGCAGGTTTGTATCCCGGATTTTCAATAATAACAGAATCTCCTTTTGAAAGTAAACAATGTGCTGCGAGATACATCGCCATTTGACTTCCTCGTGTTATACAGATTTCATCCAGAGAAACATTCATTCCTCTTTTAAAATTCAGCATTTGCACAATTGCTTTTCTAAATTCAACATTTCCCAATTCATTGCTGTAACCCATAATCTGCCAGCGTGATTTTCTGTTGAATATTTCACGGTACGCACGTGCGAGATCGTTCATAGGAGCGAGACGGCTGTCGGGAAGTCCATCATCAAAAACAAGATGCGGTTTCGAGTTTTCGACTGTACTGCTGGCTTTGGTTTCTGTTTTCTTATTGAAATTGGTTTCAGGAAGAATATCGGCAATAAAAGTACCTTTTCGATCTACAGTAATCAGCCAGCCTTCGGCAATTAAAACGTCTAAGGCTTCGATTACCGTGTTTCGGTTTACATTTAATAATCCTGCCAGCTGACGGCTTCCGGGCAAAGCGTTCCCGCTGGTTAATTTACCGGATTTTACCGCATTGATTATAGCATCGGCAATTTGCAGATAAAGCGCTTTGTCTGATTTTTTATCTAAATGAATTTCAAATTGCCAAGGTCGTAACATCTGGTCTGTCTTTTTGTGTTGAAATTGAATTAATGAGACAGACCAAATTTACAAAAGCTTTTATAGAATTGAGGTTATTTCTTTTTTAATTTGGCTTTAAAAAAGTCAATAGTTCTGGTCCAGGATAATGTGGCGGCTGCTTCATCATATCTTGGTGTAGTATTGTTATGAAAACCGTGATTTACGTTTGGATAAAAGTAAGCGGTGTTTTCGACTTTATTTTTATTTAAAACTTCCTGATAGGCAGGCCAGCCTTCGTTTACGCGCGTATCTAAACCTGCATAATGCAAAAGAAGCGGTGTTTTAACTTTTTCAGCTTCCTCTTTAGTCGGCTGTCCGCCATAATATGGGACTGTAGCTTTTAAATCCGGAATTTTTACGGCCATCATGTTCGAAATCCATCCTCCAAAACAAAAACCTACAACGCCAACATAGCCGTTACAGTCTTTGTGTGATTTAAGATATTCGTAAGCGGCGATAAAATCTTCGAGCATTTCTTCTCTGGTTCGCTTTTTTTGCAGTTCTCGTCCTTCATCATCATTGCCTGGATAACCGCCCAGCGGAGATAAAGCATCGGGAGCGAGTGTTATAAAACCTTCAAGAGCAGCTCTTCGGCCTACATCTTCAATATACGGATTAAGTCCGCGGTTTTCATGAACTACAATTATTACGGGAAGTTTCTTTTTGCTTTCAGCAGGTTGTGATAAAAGACCTTTTATAGATCCGCCTCCTTTTGGAGAATCATAATTAATATAACCTGTTTTAAGTCTTGGATCAGTTTGGGGAACTAAAATAGTGTCGACATAATTTGGCGTCATAAAACTTAAAAGCGAAGGCAGTGTAAGCGATCCTACGGCAAATATGGAGAGTTTTTCAACGAATTGTCTTCGGTTAATTTTATTGTGCGCATAGTCATCATACAAATCAAATACTTCCTGACTAATGTCTTCTTTGGTTATTTTGTTATCCATGAGGTTAATTTTTTGGAATAACTAATTTAGGGAATAAAAGTGAATTGTGATTAGTTGTTAGTTGTTGGTTGTTGGTTGTTAGTTGTTAGTTGTTGGTTGTTGGTTGTTAGTTGTTGGTTGTTAGTTGTTGGTTGTTGGTTGTTAGTGATTAGTCATTAGTTAATAGTTTCATTACAAAGACTGAAAACTGCGACTGAGACTGCGACTAAAAATTACGACTGCGGCTGAAAACTAAACTTTATTAGCGAGAAGTTCTGTCAGCAGAATATTTAGGTTAACTGATGCACAGGCAATTCCTTCATCGGCGGCGCCGTAATAAATATAAAGTTCTTCATCGTCGAGAATAGTTCCTGTTGGAAAGCAGACGTAATTGACATAACCTTTGAGTTCCCAAGGCTGATCTGGAACAAACAGCGGATAGGGCAGACGTGCAATTTCTTTTGTTGGGTCGTCAATATCCAAAAGTGCGGCACAGGCCACATACATATATCCGTTGATAGTATCATGAACGCCGTGATAAATTAAAAGCCAGCCGTGTTCTGTTTCTATTGGCGGCGCGCCATTTCCTAAATAACTTAGTTCGTGTGTGAATTTTGGGTCAAGTACAATGTGGTTTTTAAAATCCAGCATGTAATTTTTCCAATAGTCCTGATTTAATTCGTCAAGATTGTTGACCGAAGCAATTTGAATTCCGGGACGAATTCGATGCAGGAAATGAAGTTTTCCGTTTATTTTTCTTGGAAAGAAAACGACATTTTTATCCCATACATAACTGCTTCCTGTACTTGGCTGAAAATATTTGATATTTAAATCCTGCTGGTGTTTTATAAGCGAACGCAATTCATCGCCTGATAATTGAGGAACGACAATGCCGTGTTTGGTAAAGTTTTTTAAATCTGAAGAAGTTGCAACACATCCAAATGCATTTTCGCCGTCGTAACCGCAATACGAAAGGTAATAAAGATCATCGATTTTGACAATTCGGGGATCTTCGACACCATATTTTTCATTGGGAGTTTCGGGAACGATGACCGGATGCTGGTATCGTTCTTCTATAGTTAAAGGATCAGAAAGACGGCAGTATCCAATTGTGGAATGATTTCCTAAAGCAACAGCTCTGTAAAAAATATGTATTTTTCCATCTGCAGCAATTACTGCTGGGTTTAAAACGCCTTCGATTTCAAAATCTAATTCGGTTTTAGTGATAATTAATCCATGTTTATGTATCATAAAGCTGTTTTTTTTAGATCATTCTAATAAAATTAATGAAATAGACAATAACTTGATTTACATAACATTCTGAAATTCTTTCATAATTCCAGATAAAAAAAAAGCCTGTAGTAAACTACAAGCTTTTTAATTTTTTCATGAATACTGGAAAAACTTCGTTTAATTCATCAAATAATGGATTGTTTCGGTGTTTCAGTTTTATTTCGCTGAACAATTTTAACCCAAGAGCAAATTGTGTTGCTTCATACGGATTTTCGAATATGTTTTTGTCTTTTATTCTTTGGATGATTCCAAAAATTTCATCGTGATTATCAAATTCAATTCCGAGTTCTTTTGCCGGCTCGGTATCACCATTTGCATATTCCTTTAGGCTTAATGTCAAATAATATTTGTTTGATCTTTTTTGCATGATACTAAAATTTTCAATTTTACTTTAACCATTTATCTACAATGGTTTTAAACGTTTCTTTGTATTGTTCTCCTACTGTAATTTCTGTTTTATCTATAAAAATAGAATTCTTGCTGATGGCGTTTATTTTATCAAGTGAAACAATGAATGATCGATGAACACGCATAAATTTCGCTGATGGTAATTTTTCTTCTAAGGCTTTTAAGGAAATCAAAGAAAGTATTGCTTTTTGATTGTCATCCAGATGAACTTTTACATAATCTTTTAAACTTTCGATATATAAAATTTCTTTTAGAGAGATTCTAACCCATTGATATTCTACTTTTAAGAAAATAAATTCATCATCGGCTGTAATGGGCTGGAAGTTGTTTGATGCTTCTTCGGTTATTTGAAGCACTTTATTTGCAGCGCGTAAAAACTCTTCGTAGCTGAAAGGTTTTAAAAGATAATCGACTGCATTTACCTTGTAACCTTCAATTGCATAATGATTGTATGCGGTAGTAAAAACGATTTTTGGCACTTGTCCCGGCTGTTCCTGCAAAAGTCTTGCGAGTTCCATTCCCGTTAAATTGGGCATATTGATATCCAGAAAAACCAAATCCGGCTGTTTTTCTCTGATTAAACTCATGGCTTCAACCGCATTATCGCAGCTGGCGCTCAATTGCAAAAAAGGAGTCTGGTCAATAAAAGTTTCGACCAGTTTTAATGCCAAAGGTTCATCATCTACTGCTATACATTTTAATGTTGTCATTATTCTAAATTTATTTGCAGCTGTACATTATACATACCGTTTTTAGCGATACCTGCTATCAGAGTATGTTTATGCGGATAAATTAAATGCAGTCTGCGTTTTGTATTTGTTAACCCAATGCCGCCTTCATCTGTAGTAGACGTTTTTTCGAAATAGGTATTTTCTACTTCAAATTCCAGATTGCTTCCGTTTTGTCTCAGTTTAATATGAATTTCACTTTTATCGGTAGCATGAATACCGTGTTTAAAAGCATTTTCTACTAAAGGTAATAATAACATTGGAACAATTGGGTAATCGTGTATTTTTTCTGGAATGTCGGTTGTAATCGTCAGTTTTTTATTGGCACGAAGTTTCATAAGGGCGATAAAATCTCTCATAAACTCGGCTTCTTTTAATAATGTTGTTCTTTCTTCGGTACTGTACAATAAATAACGCATCATTCGGCTTAAAGTATGAAGCGCATTTCTGGAATCTTCAATATCTGTATAAGTAAGCGAATAAATACTGTTTAAGGAATTAAAGAAAAAGTGCGGATTAATTTGTGCTTTCAGCATAGCCAGTTCGGCAACTGTTTTATCCTGCTCCAGTTTTTGTTTGTGCTGTGCCGCTTTCTGCCAGTATTGCAGCATTGCCCAGCTCGTGCTGATTCCTAAAACCAATAAAGTGAGCATTAAAACATAATTGTCGAAATAGGGATTTCTATATTTTTTGAATCCTAAAACCAAGCTTATTTTATTATGAAGATCAGTCTGCGAAGTATAAAAATAGGCAATGAGCTGCATTACAAAAACAATAATAAATGCCCAGATTAAAAACGGAGAAGTATTGTCTTTTATAATGGTTTTGGGAACTATGATTTTAGCATTAGTATAAAAAATAATGATTAACAAAATCAAAATAATAATCTGCCAAAGCCAGAAAATACCAGGAAGAATTACATTCCAGGTTAAGGGCATGTAAAACAGCATGATAAATCCCAGTAATAACCAGCTTAGAATATGCAGTCCGGTAAAAAAATAAGGTCTGTAAACGTTTGATGCCATTACAAGTTTAGTGTTTTATTGACAATATTACATTTTATTTAAATGCAATTTTGAAGCAATCGGCAAATAGAGAATTACAGTCTGTAAAAACCATTTTAGAGCCGACGAGTTCAAAATTAAACGCTTGTTTAATTTTTAAATAGAAACCATCGTGTGTAAAATCATCTTTATCGATTGTCTTTTGCTTTTCGTCTATTTGAAATTTTTTGTATGTTATATTTTATTTCTTTTGTTGTCATATAATCGATAATTACATATTATTTCTAATGAATAAGCAATCATTTTTAAGCATTCTCGCAGCATCAGTTATTATCGCATCATGCGGTAAAAATGATAAATCGGCTCAGGCCGGAGGAGCACCGCAGGTTAAAGAGTATAAAACGCTGACTTTACAGCCGGAATCTGCTACATTAAACAGCGATTATCCAGCCAGTATTCAAGGACAGCAGAATATAGAAATCCGACCAAGAGTGGAAGGTTACATCGATAAAATTTTTGTAGATGAAGGTGCTGTTGTAAAAGCAGGGCAGCCGTTATTCAAAATCAGCGCGCCAGAATATGAGCAGCAAGTTCGTACAGCAACAGCAAGTATTAAAAGTGCTCAGGCTGATTTGAGTTCTGCAAAACTGGCTGTAAACAAAGTAAAACCTTTGGTTGAAAAAGGAATTATAAGTAAATACGATTTAGAATCGGCACAATATACTTATGAGTCTGCTTTAGCCTCTTTAGCTCAGGCAAACGCAGCTTTGGTAAATGCTAAAACTAATTTAGGATATACTACAGTTACAAGTCCGGTTAATGGAGTTGTAGGTTCAATTCCGTTTCGTTTAGGAAGTTTAGTAAGCTCTAACACAGCTGAACCTTTAACAACGGTTTCAAGTATTGGAAACGTATACGCTTATTTTGCTTTAAATGAAAAAGCGCTTTTAAATTTTACTAAAGATTCTGGAGCTTCATTAAACCAAAAATTAAAAAGCATGCCGGCAGTTTCTTTATTGCTTTCAGATGGTTCTGCTTATGATCAAAAAGGAAACATAGAAACCGTAAACGGATTAATCAATACTGAAACAGGTACTGTAAACGTAAGAGCTCGTTTCCCAAATCCAAAAGGAATTATCAGAAGCGGAAGCAGTACTACAGTAAGAATTCCAAAAGAAGTAAAAGACGGAATCATTGTTCCTCAAAGTGCAACATTTGAACTTCAGGATAAAATGTTTGCAGTAGTTTTAGGAAAAGACGGAAAAACAAGAAATGCTAATATCACAGTACTTGAAAATACAGCAGGAAACTATTACGTAGTAACAAGCGGTTTAAACCCTGGAGACGAAATAGTTTTAGAAGGAGTAGCTTCTCTAAAAGAGGGATCTGAAATTAAAGCTAAAAAACAAAGCCCGGAAACAGTTTACGCCGATTTAAAATAAAAGAAATGTTTAAAAGATTTATACAAAGACCCGTACTCTCGACGGTAATATCTGTTATTATCGTTATTTTAGGTGTTTTAGGCCTAATAGAGTTACCGATTTCACAATATCCGGATATTGCACCGCCAACGGTAAACGTGGCAGCAAGTTATACAGGAGCCAATGCTGATGTGGTACTGAAAAGTATTGTAATTCCGCTTGAAGAGCAGATTAATGGTGTAGAAAACATGACTTACATGACTTCTACAGCAACAAATGATGGAAATGCTTCGATCAAAGTTTTCTTTAAAGTAGGAACCAATCCTGATTTAGCAGCGGTAAACGTTCAGAACAGGGTTTCAAGAGCAACAAGTTTACTGCCTGTAGAGGTAACTCAGGCCGGGGTTACAGTAACCAAAAGCCAGAGTAGTAACTTATTGATTTTCTCTTTATACAGTGATGATAAAGCATACGATCAGACGTTTCTTCAAAATTATGCCAAAATCAATCTTGTGCCGCAAATCCAGCGTGTAGTTGGGGTAGGAGATGTAACGGTTTTTGGTGCAAAAGATTACTCTATGAGAATCTGGCTGAAACCAGATATTATGCAGCAATATAAGCTGATTCCAAGTGATATTTCGGCTGCTTTGGCAGAACAGAATATTGAAGCAGCACCGGGTAAATTTGGTGAAAACGGAAATCAGGCGTTTCAATATGTAATTAAATACAAAGGACGTTTAACATCGGCTAAGGAATTTGAGGAAATCGTAATCAAATCGGTTGGAAACGGGCAGATGCTTCGACTTAAAGATGTTGCTAAGGTAGAATTAGGATCCTTAAGTTATGCTTCAACGATTAAAACAAACGGTGTAGAATCGGCAGCGATGGCTATCAGCCAGACTCCGGGATCGAATGCACGTGATGTAATTATCAATTCTAAAAAGCTGATTGAAGAAGCGGCAAAGAGTTTCCCAAAAGGGATGAAATACACCATTATGGTTGACGTTAACGAAAACCTTGATGCATCTATTGAAAAAGTAATTCATACTTTGATTGAAGCCTTTATATTGGTTTTTATTGTAGTATTTATTTTTCTTCAGGATTTTAGATCAACCTTAATTCCGGCAATTGCGGTTCCGGTTGCGATTGTAGGAACGTTCTTCTTCCTTAATTTATTTGGATTTACGATTAACTTATTGACACTTTTTGCGATGGTACTCGCAATTGGTATTGTGGTCGATGATGCGATTGTGGTCGTCGAGGCGGTGCACGCCAAACTGGACCACGGGTATAAATCGGCCAAGAAAGCTACAATACATGCGATGAACGAAATATCGGGGGCGATTATATCAATCACGCTTGTAATGGCTGCGGTTTTTATTCCGGTAACTTTCATTACCGGATCAACCGGAGTTTTCTACAAACAGTTTGGTATTACACTGGCTGTTGCGATTATTCTTTCGGCAGTAAACGCCTTGACTTTAAGTCCGGCTTTATGTGCCCTGCTTTTAAAACCGCATGGCGACGATCATGAACATAAGACTACTTATTTACAAAGATTTTATACGGCTTTTAACGTTGCGTTTGATAATGTAACAGGAAAATACAAAAGATCGGTTCAGTTTCTTTCGGTTAAAAAATGGATTGCTTTAGCATCTATTGTAATTGCTGGTGTTGCATTGGTTTATATGATGAAAACGACACCGTCTGCATTCGTTCCTTCAGAAGATCAGGGAACTGTTTTTGCCAATATCAGCTTACCGCCGTCTGCTTCTATGGAACGTTCAGATATAATGGCCAAAAAAGTAGACAGTATTGCTAAAACTATTCCGGGAGTTAAAAATACACTTCGTATCGTAGGGCAGAACTTTACCGCCGGAGCGGGTAGTGCTTACAGTATGGTAATTGTAAAATTATACCCATGGGATAAACGTGATTTAAGTGTTGATGATGTAATTGGACAGCTTTTTGCAAAAACAAGCGGTATTCGTGAAGCTAATATATTCTTTATTTCACCGCCAACTATTCAAGGTTTTGGACAAAGCGGCGGGTTCGAATTCCAGTTACAGGATAAAGGAGGACATACAACTGCCGAATTCTATAAAGTAAACAATGAATTCCTTGCTAAATTAGCCGAACGTCCGGAAATACAATATGCAACAACACCATTTAACCCTGGTTTCCCGCAATATATGATGGATGTTAATTTGGCGAAAGCCAAAGATGCAGGAGTTTCGGTAAATACGATTTTATCGACTATGCAGGGGTATTACGGTGGATTGTATGCTTCGAATTTCAATAAATTCGGTAAACAATACCGTGTAATGGTTCAGGCTGCTCCAGAATTTAGAGCTAATACAGAAGGATTAAATAAAATTTTCGTTCGTAACAGCGCCGGAAACATGGCTCCAATTACAGAGTTTGTAAAAATGACAAGGGTTTTTGGTCCTGAATCGATTTCAAGATTTAACTTGTTTACCTCTATTTCGATTACCGGAGCACCAAAACCTGGTTACAGTTCTGGAGATGCAATTAAAGCAATTCAGGAAGTAGCTGCAGAAAACCTTCCTGCAGGTTATGGATATGAATTTTCAGGTTTAACACGTGAGGAATTAGCTTCTGGAGGAGAAACGATTTTCATCTTTATTTTATGTTTGGTTTTCGTTTATTTCTTATTGAGTGCGCAGTACGAAAGTTATATTTTACCATTTGCGGTATTATTCTCGATTCCGTTTGGATTAGCAGGAGCGTATTTATTCTCGATTATTTTCAAACTGAACAGTAATATTTACCTTCAGATTTCCTTAATCATGCTTATCGGGCTTCTTGCCAAGAACGGTATTTTGATTGTCGAATTTGCTTTAGACAGAAGGCGTAAAGGCCTGCCAATTGTACAAGCGGCAATTGAAGGTGCCGTAGCGCGTTTAAGACCAATTTTGATGACTTCGTTTGCCTTTATTCTTGGACTTGTGCCTTTAATGTTTGCTACTGGGGCAGGTGCCGTTGGTAACAAATCGATTGGTACTGGAGCAGTTGGAGGTATGTTAATTGGAACCATTTTAGGAGTATTTGTTATTCCGGTTTTATTTATCATTTTCCAGACTTTACAAGAAAAAGTAAGCGGTCCGGCAAAAGACGGTTATGATGATGATGACGATGATGAGGAGGAAATTCAGTTAATAGAAGCTCACAAAGAGTAAAATTTAATTAAAAAGAGATGACGAATAGTTCAAATAAATATATTCTTATGGTAATTGCAGCCGCGCTTTTAAGTGCGTGCTCCATTACCAAAAAGTACGAACGTCCAGCAGCACTCTCGACAGATAAGCTGTATCGTGATGAGGCTTCTGCCGATACGACTACGATTGCTGATATGCCGTGGCAGAGTGTTTTTAAAGATGAAAAGCTGAATGCTTTAATCCAGAAAGGATTAGATCAAAACCTGAACCTGAAAAATGCTATTGAAAATATAGTACAGGCAAGAGCTTCATTGCGTCAGAGTAAATTGGCTTATTACCCAACCTTACAGCTGGATGCAAGTGCAACGCACACGAAACAGTCAGAAGCGGGGCTTAACTTTCCTGCCGGAATTAATATCAATACTCTGACTACAACTTATAAATTAGGTGTAAGTACGTCTTGGGAAGCTGATATCTGGGGAAAACTAAGCAGTTCTAAAAGAGCCGCTTTAGCTAGTTATTTAGCCACAGATGCTGCCAAACAAGCCATTCAGACACAATTAATTTCTGATATTGCCAATAATTATTTTATGCTTTTGGCTTACGATAAATCGTTAAAAATCACTCAGGAAACATTAGAAAGCCGTATTAAAAATGTTGAAACAATTAAAGCTTTAAAAGAAGGAGCAATTGTAACAGGAGCGGCAGTTGTACAGAGTGAAGCCAATCAGCATGCAGCAGAAGTTTTGATTCCGGATTTAAAACAAAGTATCCGTGAAACCGAAAACGCTTTGAATATTTTATTAGGACAAGCTCCGGGAACAATTGACAGAGGAGAATTAGGAACTCAGGTTATTCCGGAAAACATTGCAATTGGAGTTTCTTCTCAGTTATTAGAAAATCGTCCTGATGTTCGTCAGGCTGAATTTAATTTCAGAGTTGCTTTTGAATCTACAAATCTGGCTAAAACCTATTTTTATCCAAGTTTAACGCTTACGGCAAGCGGCGGTTTTTCGAATTTAGAATTAAAAGATTTCTTTACTAATTCTATTTTTTATTCTATTATTGGAGGATTAACACAGCCAATTTTTAATCAGGGTAAAAACAAGCTGAGATTAACAACAGCACAGTCTCAACAGTTACAGGCTTATAACAATTTCCAGCAAAGTCTTTTAACAGCGGGTCAGGAAGTTTCTAATGCTTTGTATTCATACCAAATGGCAGTCGAAAAAGAAGATTCAAGAAAAAAACAAATTGAAGCTTTAGAAAAAGCAGTCGATTTTACACAGCAGCTTCTTGAATACAGTTCAGCAACAAATTATACAGACGTATTAACTTCTGAACAAAATTTACTGGCAGCACAGTTAAGCGGTATTAATGATAATTTACAAAAATTACAAGCCGTTGTAAACTTATACAGAGCTTTAGGCGGAGGATGGAAATAAATATTTTCCTATAAATAATTAACGTTGGTCGTTAAAAATATAACCTTGGTCTAAATAATAATTTAATACTAAAAATTGTATTTAACTTTGAATTGTTAAGATTACGATTATCCGCCATTCAGTTAAGTTTAAACATGACTAAAAACGCCTCAGCAATGAGGCGTTTTTAATTTTAAATCTATATCGGTTAAAAAACACTGTTCGTCGATTGGTTTGGCGGTTCTGTATAATGCATTCTGTAAACGCGAATATTGGCACCACTTTAGATTAGTTTCTAAATGAAATTAATCCCTAAATTCTAAAAACATGAAAAAGTTAGTATTCGCCTCAGTATTATTTATGAGTGTATTTTTTGCCCATGCACAAGTATCAATTAATGTAAATATTGGAACACCTCCAAGCTGGGGACCACAAGGTTATGACGACGACAGATATTATTATTTACCAGACATCGATGTGTATTATGATGTAAACCAAAGTGTGTTTATTTACGATAACGGTGGAAAATGGATGCGTGAAAAAAGACTTCCTTCAAGATACAGACAATATGATTTGTATTCAGGTTATAAAGTGGTGTTAACAGATTATAGAGGAGATGCTCCATACACCTATCACAGTAAACACAGAGCTAATTATCCAAAAGGTTACAAAGGGAAGCCTCAGAAAAACAGAGGAGAAAAACCGGTAAAAAATAACAAATCTCAAGGGAAACAGAAGTCTGAGAATAAAAGAAATAACAATTCCCAAAAGCAATCCGGCAAAGATCGTGGACATTCACACAATGATCGTCATTAATTAAATAAATATGATAAAAACGTCTCAGGAATGAGGCGTTTTTTTTGGTATAAAGCCAAAAAAGGCTGTCTTGGAAGACAACCTTTAATGACTAATAAAATAAAAATGTATTCTAAAGTTTTACTTTCCTGATTGGCTTTCAGGGCTCATAATAACTTCGACACTACTAGAACTATCCAAAACGTGCTTACTAAACTGCTGAATAGTTTTTTGATTAATTTTAGAAATTAAATTTTTATACTCATCATCCTGTAAAAAAGGAATCTGATTTAAGGTGTTATTATAAATTGTAGTATTCCAGAAAGAATTGGTTTTAAGTGATTCTTCACGGTTTTTTAAAAGTGCTTTTTTAATGTCTTCCAAATCATTAGCATTTACCGGATTTGATTTTAAATCGTTTAATTCTTTCCAGACAATCTGCATTAATTTTTCTTCTTTATCTGGATTGCAGTCAAAAGTCAAGGCAAGACTAAAAGCGGGTTTTGGAATCATTTCCAGATTACCGCCCACATTTACGCCGTAACTGCCGCCTTCTTCTTCTCTAATAGTCTGCAGGAATCGTTTTGATAATATTTCTCCAATAATATAAATTGACAAGGCATTTTCCTTGCTGTATTCCGTTTTTCCAGCTAAGTTTAAATAAACGGTTGTTTTAGCTACTTCCATTGGGCGTTTAAAATGCACGATCGTTTTCCCTTTTTTAGGCTCAATGTTATGATCGATATAATTCTCTTTTAAAGCCGGATTCGATTTTATATTTCCAATATATTTCTGAATCAATTCTAAACCTGAATCCGGAATATTTCCAACAAAAACAAATGTAAAATCAGCAGCATTTTTAATTCGGTCACGGTAAATGCTTTCTGCTTTTTTTAAGTCAATCGTTTCAAGAAATTTTTCGTTGAATAAAAAAGTTCTTGCATTATGGTTTGAATTGGCTAAATCAATAGAATCCTTAAAAGCGCTTCCGTTATCTTTTTTAATAGTTTCTAAACGATTTTTATACTGTTCTTTTAGAATATTAAAAATGTTGGGATCAAAACGAGGTGCTTCAAAAGAAAGATAAAGCAATTGAAGCATTGTTTCTAAATCGGCTTTGTTTGAACTTCCCTGAAAACCTTGTGTATTCGCGCCAATAAAAGGAGCTGCCTGTGCCACTTTTCCGGTTAGTTTTTCTTTTAAACCAATGTTGTCAAAATTTCCTAAACCAGACGATCTTGCAATTGTTGTTGCAATTTCGGCAGAAGCCAGATCTTCTGTTTTTACAAGAGATTTACCGCCTTTTGAAAAAGCAGAAAATATAATTTGATCCTGCGAATATGTCGTTGGAAGGATAATTACTTTTGCATCATTTTCTAAAATATACCCTTTTGCATCTTTAATTCCCGCTACTTCAAATGTTTTCTTTATGGATGCAGGTTTTAATTCCTTATCAATTAAAGGTGCATTGTTTTCTTTTTTTGTGTAAGGTTCTAAAGTACTATTTTCTACTTTTTTCATTACACTTACTACCGCTTCTTTCGTTGGAAAATCATTTTTATCCTGGTCTGAACCTGTTATTAAAACGACTTGATTTGTAGGTTTTTGAATGGTTTTAGCATAAGCATTCAATTCCTCCAAAGTGATACTTTTTATAATACCAACAATTAACTTATAATCGTCTTCAGGGGAAAGAAATGGTTTTGCTTTTAAGAAATAATCGGTCAATTTATCTGCCCAGCTGTCATTATCGACTTTATCTTTATTGCTGATAAAATCATCGTATGAACTGATAAAAAGCTTTTTGGTTCTCTCTAATTCTGTTTTTACAGCTCCAAAACGTTTTAAACGTTCGGCTTCTGTATAGGCTTCTTCAAATGCTTCGAGTGTTTTTCCTTTTTTGACAGAAGCGGTAATATTATACGAATTGTTTAATCTAGAAATTCCACTAAAATAGGCGCTTAAATTTAAACTTGAGCTTTGATTTTTTAAGAGTAATTCTTTAAAACGATTGTTTAATATATTGGTATAAAAAGAGTTCATTACATTTTTTCTTGTCACAGTACTGTCTTTTACCAATGGTTCGTCTGTAACATATCGCAAAGTAATTGTTGTAGATGAAGCTTCTTTATCAGATGCTGTTCCAAAATATAATTCATCATGTTTCGGAATTTCGGCATACGTTCTTACAGCTGCTTTTTTTGCCAAAGGAATACCTGAAAATATCGCTTTGACCTTTTCTTCCATTACTTTAACATCAATATCTCCAACAATTATTACAGCCTGTAAATCTGGTCTGTACCATTTTTTATAATAGTTTCTCAATTCAGGATATTTGAAGTTATTGATGATATTTAAATCGCCAATAACATCGCGTTTGCTGTATTTTGAACCTTTGTATAAAACAGGATCTGTCTGCATTTTTAAACGAAAATCGCTTGTACGGCGCGTTCTCCATTCTTCTCTGATAACGCCTCTTTCGGCATCAATTTCTTGATTGGTTAAAGATAAAGATCCAGACCAGTCGTGTAAAACCCAAAGAGTAGAATCGATTAGTTTTTCGTTGGTAACCGGAACCGTGCTGATGTTGTAAACAGTTTCATCCTGAGCAGTATAAGCATTAATTTCTTTACCAAAAGTTACGCCGTTTTTTTCCAGCATTTTAATGATTCCTTTTCCTTTAAAATGTTCTGTACCGTTAAAAGCCATGTGTTCCAGAAAATGTGCCAATCCGTTTTGATTGTCATCTTCGAGAATGGCGCCCACATTTTGAACAAAGTAAAAACTTGCCCTGTCTTTTGGCTCTTCATTATGCATAATATAATACGTTAATCCGTTTTTTAGTTTTCCGGTTACAACGTCTTTATTCAGCGGAATGTTGGTTTTAAATTGAGAAAATGCGCCTTGAAAAGACAAGGCCATAATCCCAATAATGATATTTTTTTTAGTGTTCATTTTGATGTTTTTTTATCTTCTGTTTCTTCTAATTAGTATAAAAGCACCACTTAATATGATTAATAAAGGAAATAACCCAATGAAAACGATTTTATTAATGAAAACCTGATTGGCATTTATTGTTATTTTCTTATCCGTATTTTCAGGTCGGGTCGTATCAATTGGAAATTCGTAATTACTGAACCAGTTAAAAACATCAGTCACAAATTGAAATGTTCCTGATCCGCCTCGGCTTAACTCGGCATTGCCCATAAAATCGGCATCTCCAGCCACAATTATTTTTTGTGACTTTCCATTTATATTTCTTGTTAAGGCAACGACAAGCGGAATGGAAGTAACAGAAGGCTGTTTTTTTAAATCTTCGGGAATTGACGTAATTCCTGTTTGAGATTCCCAAGCCGGCTGGCTGTTTGTTTTTAAAAGCGGCGTTACTTTAAATCCTGTATTTTTTGTGGTTGTAATACCGCTGCTTCCTAAAAATGGAATAGGATTGTTGTTTTTATTTTTGCTGAATTTAATGATCGCAGGATCTATATTTTTTTGAAGATCGGTTACTAAATAATCAGGAGAATTGGTTTCGCTTTCCTGAACTAGGGCTTGTTTTGTAAAACTTACTCCTAATTTATCTGTTATGGCAGCTAAAGCCGAATTAGTTTCTGGTTCTGCTAAAAGCATTAAATTTTTTCCTTCATCGATATATTTTGAGATTCTGTCTACAGCACCCTGACTTAATTGTGTTTTTGGATCGGCGATAATCAAAATTGAAGTCTGTTCCGGAATATTTTGTGCATTAATATCTACAGATGAAACATCAAACCCTTGGTTTATTAAGGAATATCTAAATGAAATTTCATTAAAACCTGTTTTATAATTTTTATCTCCGTTTTTGTCTACACTTCTTTCCATGTTTCCGGTTGCAAAAACAATTTTTGGAGCAGGTACAACTACACGTTTTAAAGCCGCAGATATTTCTTTTTCCATCGGAACTTTAAACATATCATCATACATTCTTAAAAATGTTTTCTTTCCTTTGTATTCAATCGTTCTAACGACTCTGTTCTGCTCAGGTCTTAGATCAATAACTTTTTTAATTTCTTCGGGAGAATATAATTTTTTCAATTTTAAATCTTGCGTTTCAATCATTTTCTGCGCAAGTTGTTTATCATTCAAACCAGGGTTTTGAGCATACAAAGCTTCATTGTTTGAAGTGTCGTAGTAGTAAACATATTCCATTTCTATTTGTGGTAAAAAACGGGTATATTTTTCAAAACTGGCAATATCTGAATTTTGAGAATAGGGCATAGCCATATAATAGTTAATGTCTAACAAGTTAACATAAGTTGTTATTTTAACCGGACCGTCTATTTTTTTTACGATATTTAAACTGGTTTCTGTAAGTGTTCTGTCTTTTGTTCTGGTCATGTCATAATACATCGATAATGAAGCTCTTGATGTAATATAGCCAAGTGCAAGAATTGAACTTACTAAAGCTGTATATTTTAAAATTCTTTGAGAAACAGATTGTGCATCTCTTCCTGTTTGTAATTTATAAATGCTTAAACCAATAAAAAGACTGCTTACCAAAACGAAGTATAAGACATCTTTACTGATAATTAATCCTTCGAGCATTTCGTTAGCACGGCCGGCAATCGAAAGGAAATAGGTAATATCTTTTACATACTCTACATCCTGCCATAATTTTCCAATAAAATTTAATCCGGCCAAAACAACTAGTGTACTTATTGCAGCCACAACCTGATAAGAAGTAAGACAAGACATAAAAAGCCCGATCGCCGCGTAGGTGCATACTAGTAAATACAAGCCAATTAGTCCTGAAATGGCAAATTTTAAATCTAAATTATCAATAGAGAAATAAGCTATAACAACCTGTAAACCAAGTATACCAACAAATAATAAACAATAAGCTGCTATAGCTAGGTATTTCCCTAATACGATATCTTTTATTTTAATAGGTGAAGAAAGCAACAGTTTGATAGAGCCGCTGTTGATTTCACGGCTTACTAAACCCATTGTCAAGAGCGGGACATATAAATACAGGTAATTCTGCATTTCTGTATATAAGCCGCTGTAACCTGAAAATATAGTCTGAGTCAAGTTCCCCAGGCCTTCTCCAATTTTTTGTGCTTTTTCAAAACGTTCAATAGAGTTGAAAAATTTCCAGCTTGACTGGATCGAAAATATAACTAAAACAACCCACGCAACAGGCGAATAGAACATCGTGTTGAGTTCTGTTTTAGCAATTCTGTATATAGTTTTCATTTGTTTATTTTTTAAGAAATAATAGTGTTTTTAGAAGGCGCTTTTTTTGATAATTGGGCAAAAATCTCATCAAGAGAAACTTTTTCAAATTGAATCTCGCGTAATTTCCAGTTGTTGTAAACGCTTAGTGAAATGATTTTTTCAGCCACTTCCTGTGTTCCGGTAAAAGTGATCTGTATTTTTTTAGGTGAAAGAAATACGGCATTTGTTATTTCCGGAATATCGGTTAAGGCAGAAATAGCAGGCGGATTTTCAAAACTTGCCGTTAATTTATCTGCTTCGATATAATTATTGAAAGCGTCGAGTGTATCAGAAAAAACCATGTGTCCGTTTTCAATCATTCGGATATCCTGACAAGTTGCCTGAACTTCAGAAAGAATGTGTGAAGAAAATATCACGGCCTTATCTTTAGAGATTTTTTTTATTAAATTTCTAACTTCTAAAATCTGGTTAGGATCAAGTCCATTTGTAGGTTCATCTAAAACAACCAATTTTGGTTCGTGAATAATAGCCTGCGCAATTCCCACACGCTGGCGATATCCGCCGGAAAGATTGCGAATTAAACGATTGCTGAAATGCGAAATACCGCATTGTTCTTTGGCTTTTTCTACGGCGTTTTTTAAATCTTCTTTTTTTACAAGGCGCAATTGTGCGCAGTGAATCAAGTATTCATTTACTGTTAAATCTAAATGCAAAGGCGGTGTCTGCGGTAAAAAGCCAATAAGTTTTTTGGCTTCAACAGGATTTTCTTTCAGGTTAATTCCATCAATAAAAATGCTGCCTTTGGTTTGGTTTAAAACGCCGCAAAGAATATTCATTGTGGTCGATTTTCCGGCGCCGTTAGATCCTAAAAGACCTAAAATTCTATTTGTTTTAATTTCAAAACTAATATTTTGTATTGCCCAATCCTTACTGTATTGATGCGACAAGTCCTCAACTCTTACAATTGTTGTTTCCATAGTGTTTTTTAAAATCGCAAGAATGTATTTTTACTGAAAACACATTCTTGCATTACTTTTATAATTTAGTATCCTGAATTTTGGTTTAAGAAGGGATTAGAACGAATGGCAGGTTCTGGTATTGGGTATAAACTATCGGTAGTTTTCCAGATTTTATCAGATAAAACAGAGAGCGTTTCATCTAGTTTTCCAGTTCTTTTAAGATCCAGCCATCTATGGCCATTTTCGGCAAAAAATTCACGCTGTCTTTCAAGAGCAATTAAATCCAGAAGCTGGTTTGGATCTGTTAAAGTAGTATTGTCTAGTAAAGCTCTGTTTCTAATAGCATTAATGTCTTGCTGCGCTCCGGTAATGTCGTTTAATTTTACTCTGGCTTCAGCTCTTATTAAATACAATTCGGCCAGTCTAAATACAGTAGAACGTTCAATAGGCGATGATGTAAATCTGTTTTTATATTTAGTTGGAGCAATTCCTATAAATACACCCTGAGCATTTGTTATATTTCTGGTCCATTTTGTTTTTCTGTCATCACCGGTTTCAAAAAGTGCGTTTCCTTTTCTTAATAAAAAGGCTGCTGTATTAGCATCTATAAATACAGATGATCCTTCGTATGTATAGTTAACATTAAAATAAGGAATTTGCAGAATAGCTTCGTCATTATCTGAAATAAACGGACTATTTGTTGGCGATAAATCAGTAATTAATTCATAAGTTCCAGTCTGGCTTAATACAGCAGATGCATGAGCTGAGGCTTCACTCCATTTTCCTAAATAAAGATTTACTCTTGCCAGTAAGGTTTCGGCCGCCCATTTTGTTGCTCTGATTCTTTCTTCATCATAATTTTTATAATCTGTTGGAAGATCTTTTGAAGCTTCGGTTAAATCAGTAATAATTTGTGTATAAACAGCCTCTTGAGATGATTGTGGCAGCAAAGCAGAAACATCAATATTAGTAGTCAGTACCAAAGGCACATTTCCCCACAAATTAGTCAAATTAAAATGAGCATAAGCTCTTAGAAATTTAGCTTCGGCAATCCACTGTTTACTTTTAACTGCATTAAGCGTAGTACTTTTACTGACACCTTCTATAACATTGTTAGCGTTATAAATAGTTTTGTACAGTTCGCCCCACATTCCGTTAATAGAACTGTCCGTTTCCGGTATTTCATTAGTACCATAAATAGTTGGAATACCGTTTGTTCGTATTAATTCATCTGATGTCTGCCCAAGAATAGAATGTATCTGATTGTAATAAAATCCAGTCACCATGCTTTGGTAAATTCCGTTTACAGCAGCTTCGGCTGTAGGATCTGAAGCATAAACGGTATTCGATGACAACTGATTACTTGGAAGATCAACTTCAAGTGCAGCATCGCAGCTCGTAAATCCAATTAAAAGAAATAACGAAAATATAGAGATATATTTAGTAGAAATATTTTTCATGATGAGTAGAATTAAAATGTAAACTGAGTTCCAAAAGTTATTGTACGCAACGGAGGTAATGCTAAACCTTGTGTTTCCGGATCAAGTCCTTTGTATTTGGTAAACGTTACCAGATTTTGTCCCTGAATCGAAAGTCGAATTCCCTGCAAATATTTCTTAGTTGCTGTATCTAAAGGAATTTGGTATGAAGCACTTACATTTTTAAGTTTTATATAAGATGCATCGATTACAGAAGCATTTGATCCCATATAATTAAAGAAACTGTTTTGATAACCAGAGCTTAAAATATTTCCCTGAGCTAAATAATTGTTATACTCATCTACCTGAAAATTAGCTGTTGAATACGGATAACCTGGCTGTGCTCCGGTAGAAGTCATTAAAGTTGTTCCTTCTTGTTTTACAAACTGAAATAAAAAGTCAAGTGTGAAATCTTTATAACTTATTGTATTAGATATTCCTCCGTAGTATTTAGGATAAGTTGGTCCGGCATATTTTCTATCCCCTCTGCCAGTTTGGGCAAATCCGGTAGAGATTCTTCCGTCTCCGTTTAAATCTTCAAACTGAGCAATTCCAGCATCGTTTACACCGGTAAAATTGTACAAATATCTGCTGCTTAAAGGATTTCCAATTACATATTGCGAGTAATAGCTCGTAAACTCTATCCCCGGAAATGATACTAACTTATTTGAATTGGTTGAAATATTAAAGGAAGTAGACCAGTTAAAGTTTTTAGTACGAATATTAGTTGTTCCCAATGTAAACTCCCATCCTTTATTTTCAACTTCAGCTGGTAAATTTGCTGTATACGTTGTAAAACCTGCCTGAGCACTAAGTGTATAGTTTACTAACTGATTACTAGAAGTATTTTTATAATAAGCCGCAGTAAAAGAAATACGATCGTTAAGGAAACTTAAATCCAGAGCAGCTTCAAATTTCTTTGTTAGTCCCCATTTGATATTAGGATTTTGAATTCTGGCAGCTGTCATCGATGCATTTCCATTGCCGTAAGTACGAGTATCAAAAGTATCAGCGTATTGATAGTTGTCAATATCATCACTTCCTATTTCTCCATAACTAGAGCGAAGTTTTCCAAAACTTAACACCGGAATATTTTTCATGAAATTTTCCTGAGTAAATATCCACGCACCACCAACAGAACCAAAATTTCCAAAACGATTATTAGCTCCAAATTTAGACGAACCATCTCTTCTAAAATTGATATTTAAAATGTATTTATTGGCAATATTATAGTTTATCCTGCTAAAAAGAGAAATGTATTTATACTCTGTTGTACCATTGGTAGCAGTTACGTTTTCTGCGGTTGCCAGGTTTCCAATTAAATTATCAGAACTGTAACCATTTGAACTAACATAAGAAGGCATTTCTGATTTTCTATTCTGCCATGAACCTCCCACAAGAGCCGTAAAATTTCCTTTCCACAACTCAGTAGTATAATTTAATTGTGGTTCAACAGTAAAATTATTAGTGTTATTTGTTGAAACAGTATAAGATCTTTGAAAGTTCATTTCGCCGCCGCTGGCTTCAGTATAAACATGATTACTTGCAGATCCCGGCATGAATTGTTTGGTCTGCATTTGAGCTCTTCCGTATCCAAGATCTGTTTTAAAAGAAAAACCTTTTGCAATTTCATACTGTAGATTAAAACTTGTTATTAAGTTAAGCCCTTTGTCATCAACTCTTTTCTCTAAAGCAGCAAGCGGATTAATATCACTAAAGTAATCTGGAGACCAGTAATAACTGCCGTCTGCATTGTATAACGGACGGTTTGGAGCTGTTCCAACCGCATAAGTTGTAATATCGAAAAAAGGAAGTTTATTATTATCTGCAGCAAAAATTACAGAAGCTCCCACTTTTAATTTTTTATCTAATGTGCTGTGATTAATATTAAAATTAGTTGAGAATTTATCATAACTAAAATTTCCCGGTACAACAGTTGTTTCTTTGTGGTAAGCACCGCTTAAAAGAAAATTGGTTGTCTCATTTCCGCCTTTTAAAGAGGCTGAATAATTATTGAAATTTGCTGTGCCTCCTATTAATTTTTTCTGCCAATTTGTATATGCATTTGGATCCCAGTCTACAAGAGCAATACCGTTACTGTCATTTGATGCAGTATCGCCATTATTGTTTAATGCTGTTTGAAGCATATTTAAATATGCAGGCGTGTCTAATGTTTTGGTAAAATGTGCTACTTCAGAAACTCCAGAGTTGGTGGTTATGGTAAACTCTGTTTTCCCTGTTTTCCCTTTTTTAGTAGTAATAAGCACAACACCATTTGCTCCTCTGGAACCGTAAATTGCTGTTGCATCTGCATCTTTTAATATTTCAATGCTTTCTATATCATTTGGGTTGATAATATTTAGCGGACTTGTTGATTTTTGTGCTCCTCTAATAACATTTAGGTCCTGTACCTGCTGCTTGATATCATCTCCAATATACGGAACACCATCTAAGATATAAAGAGGAAGGTTACTGCCTTCAATAAAATTTCTTCCGCGAATACTAATGTTCATATCGCTTCCTGCATAGCCAGAAGTTTGCGTTACAAAAACTCCCGGCGCTCTTCCCTGCAGGGTTTGTAGAATATTAGTAACAGGTTGTTTTGCAATATCTTCTGAAGTAATTTTCACAACAGATCCTGTCGTAGTTCTTCTGGTAGTTGTACCATATCCAATAACTACGATTTCATCTAATTTAGCCAAATCGGGCTGCATTTTAATGGTAACAGTAGTTTGGTTTTCTACTGTAATCTGCTGTGTTTTATATCCTAAATAAGACAGCTTAAGGATGTGTTTTCCAGATGCCAGTTCTATATAAAACTGTCCGTCAAAATCTGAAATACCCTGTTTATTGCCTCCTACAACAGCAATAGATACACCAGGCAGCGGCTGACCGTTTTCGTCTATAACTTTTCCGTTAAGCATGTAGCTTGCTTCGCTGTCATTTGCTGTCTTTTCAGGAGTTTTTGCAATTTCTTTTTTGTAAATCACAACATTTTTATCTACTTGTTTATAGACTAAATTACTGCCTTGAAAAACAGTGTTTAAAATGTCGCTAACACTTCGGCGTCCTTTTTGTGTTGTTACTTTTGGAAAATCCTTTATGATTTGCGGCTGATAAGCGAACAGTAATCCCGTTCTATTTTCTATTGTTTTAAATAAAGTTTTAATATCCTGGTTATGAAGCTCAATGTCAACAGATATTGATTCTAAATTCTGACCGCTCATTTCGGTTGCAAAGACCATATGAGTACCACAGGTCAATAAGAAAATGTGGAATAAACTGATTCGCATGATCATAATTGTTTTTTTTGACAAACGGAAAAAAGAGGATTTCTTTTCCCTGTCAAACATGGTTGTTTTACAGCGTAATTTCATAAATTTGCATGTTTTTAATGGTTACTGGATTAATTATTAAGAATCTTGGCCATCTGGTGTAGGAGCTGGATGGCTTTTTTATTTTAGTTTTTGGTTAATTGTTTTTTTTAAGGTTAATATTCTATTTTTAAAAGCTTTCTAAGTAGGAGGTTAGATCGCTTTATATCTTCATTTATTTATTTATTTATTCACAGCCTTTGCCTTCAATAACAACTGCTCCGGCTTTGTTGTAACGATATTCAGTTTCAATAACACTGCATATTACTTTTAAAACATGATCAAGATCTTCTTCATTTAAGAAACTTGCCGTTATTCTGCATTTGTTAATTTTCTCATTTGAGATTAAAATCTGCACTTTATATTTTTGAGAAATTAATGAAACAGCTTCCTGCATATTAAGATCATCCAGAATCAGGTAATTGCTTTTCCATTCGGTTACAATGGCTGCGCTGATATTATTCTGTTCATAACTCAAAGTATTTTTGTCTACTTTAATCTGCTGATTTGGAGTAATTATGCCGTACACTTTCTCTGTGTCTCCAACCTGAACTTTACCTCTGGTAACCGTAACTTCAATGTTTTTAGAAGAATTTTTTGCATTGATGTTAAAAGCCGTACCTAAAACTCTGGTTTGTACTTTACCAGTATGTACGATAAAAGGTTTTTGTTCATTTCTTTTAATGTCAAAAAAAGCTTCTCCGGTAAGTGTAACTTCACGTGTTTTATTGTTAAAAGAATTTTGGTCGTATTTTAAACTGCTGTTTTCGTTTAAAAGAACCGTACTTCCATCCGGAAGGTGAACCAATTGTTTTCCGCTGAAATCAATCAAAGAGTTTTCGGCAATAATATTCTGTTCAACAACTGGAACCGGTAAAGTGTTTTTTTGCTGAAAAAGAAACTTGCTGCCAATAGCAATCAAAGCAATCATACTGGCTGCAGCGACGATAATGCGTACCATTTTTTTACGGCTTCGTTTTTGAGGTTCCAAAGTCACCACTTTTGGCTCGCTTACAGGTTTAGATAAAATATATTTCAGGATATAATCTCCCTGCTCTTTATCTAACACTTTAGAAGCATCATTATCTTTAAGCATCAAATGAATTTTTTCTTTTATAAAATCATCATGTGTGCCTTTTTCAATAATCTCCATTATTTTTTGCTGCTCGATTTCGGAGAGATTATTTTGCAGATAACTTTCAAATAATTCTTCAAATTTGTTTTGCTGCATTGTTTGTAAATTAAATTAGTACTTGTTTGTAAATGGTAAATTGGGGTCAGTTTTTTTTTTTTTTTTGAAGAACCCTGCAGTTTGTTGGGGTAAAACCAATTATTGCAATGATCTTTATTATAAAGACGATTGAAAAAGTGGGAGGGAGTAGTGGAAAGTAAAAAAAATGTAAAAAAAACGTAAAAAAATATCCAGACGCCTTTTTTTGAAAGAAAAAACTTTAGATTTTATATTTTAAAAAACAGAAGCAATGTCATGAACATATTCATGTAAGGGGAAATTTTGACACGTACAAACTTTAAAGCCTGAGACATATGTTTTTTTACGGTTTCTGTAGAAATGCCCAAATCTTCACCAATTTTTTGATGACTTAAGCCTTCCCATTTTGCCATTTTGTAGATTTTTTGCTGCTGCGGAGGAAGCTGCTCTACAATTTCATTTAAAAGAACAGCATACTGCTGTTCTTTTATTTCAGTATCAGTATCGTTTGCAGAAGCATTTTGGTATTTCATATCAGAGACTAAACTGGTGTCTCTTGCAATTTTTTTAAGTGTATCAAAAATATGATTGCGGGAAATAATAAAAAGATAATTTTCGAAATGGGTAATTTCAGCTAAATTTTTCTGATTCTGCCAGACTTTTAAAAAGACATCCTGTACAGCTTCTTCGGCTAAAATTTTTGATTTTGTTATTTTAAAGGCTGTACCAAAAACAACATTTTTATATTCATTATACAGCTTCGTAAAAGCCAGTTCACTTCCCTGAGACAACTCGTACAAGAGTCTGCTTTGATCGGAACTGAAATTTGATGACATGGCTTAGAATATTGTATTGCTTTTGACAATATTATTACTTTTTTGAATATATGTGTTATTTTAATGTAAAATAATTGAGAGAAATATGGTTTTGGTAATATTATGCAAGAAATATTTCATGATTTAAAAAAAAAGAATAAGCATTTTATAAATCAACGAAAAGTACTATTTTGTGTACAAAGAATTAGAAGCAGGGATATTCGAGATCGAATTTTATATAAAAAAGCCTTTAAAAAATCGATTTTTTAAAGGCTTTTCTAAACTCTTAAAAGGAAAATATTATTTAGCCGTTTTCACTTTATGACCATATAAACCAAACGATAAAATAATCACAAAACATAAAAGCGGAATAATATATCCAGCCTGAATATCGTCGTGTTTCATATCAATTAAAGTTCCCATTCCGTATGGAAGAATCGCTCCGCCCACAATTGACATTACCAGCCATGATGAACCCGTTTCAGTATTTGATTTTAAACCAACTAATCCTAAAGAAAAAATAGTTGGAAACATAATCGACATAAAAAATCCGATACCGCCTAAAGCATAAATAACTACAATTCCGGTTCCGTAAATCGCTAACAAACAAAGTATGATACTTGCAGCACAATAAATAGAAAGCAATGTGTAATCTTTTACAAACTTCAGGAAGAAAGTACCAATAAAACGTCCTGCCATAAACAAGAAGCCATAAATACCAAGATAATATCCAGCTGTTTTTTCGTCTAAATGTGCACCCTGCTGTGCAATTCTAATAAAAAAACTCGTAATGCAAACCTGTGCACCTACATAAAAGAACTGTGCCACAACTGCCCAGCTTAAATGACGAAACTTTAAAACAGAGAAAAATCCTGGTTTTACTTCGGCTTCAGTATGTTGTGGTTTCATCGAAGGTAAATGCATAAAGTAGAATATAATCGCAACTATAACCAATACACTTCCTAAAATGATATAAGGCATTTTTACAGCAGCAGCTTCGCCTAATAAATACGATGCTTTTTCAGCTTCAGGCATTGCTGCCATTTGCTCCGGAGTATGATTTTTTCCGGAAAGTATAAATAGAGAACCCACAATTGGAGCTACCATAGCTGCTAATCCGTTGAAAGAAGCCGCTAAATTCAGTCTTTTAGAAGAAGATTCAGCTGGGCCCAAAATTGCTGCATACGGATTGGCACTCGTTTCTAAAATCGTTAAGCCGCATCCAATTACAAATAAGGCGAATAGAAACAATTCATAGGTTCTGGTATTGGCTGCTGGAACGAATAAAAATGCTCCCGCTGCAAAAACTAATAATCCGGTAATAATACTGTTTTTATAACCAAATCGTTTAATGAGCATTCCCGCAGGAATCGCCATTATAAAATAGGCAAAAAACACCGAAGTATCAATTAATGTCGACTGGCGGTTGTTTAATTCACACGCCTTTTTTAAATGCGGAATTAAAATAGAATCCAGATTATGCGCCATTCCCCAAAGGAAAAATAAACTGGTAATTAAAATAAATGGCAGAAGATAGTTGGTTTTTCCGCCTTCGTTTGGCACTTCATGAAGATCGCCTGTTTGGTTTGTTACTTGCATTTGTTAGATAGTTTTTTTTAAAGGTTCTAAGGTTTTGAGGTACAAAGGCTTAAAGGTTTTTTCTGTAGAGACGTACTGTAGTGCGTCTTTTCTAAAGGTATTGAGAGGAAAACCTCTGTCCCTTTGCCACTTTGAACCTTTGTACCTCAAAAAGAATTATTTCTTTTTGACCAAAAGAAGATGGTCGCAGACCAAAACCACTTCACCTCTTTGGTTAATGATTTCTACATGTTCTGTTACTGTTCCCATTTCTGGATTTTTGGCTTCGCCTTTTTCAGAAATTGTAATTTCAGAATGGATTGTATCGCCAATATGAACCGGTTTTACAAAACGCATTTTGTCGTATCCTCTTGAAAATGCTTCAGGATTTATTTCTGATGCTGTCAAGCCGATACCAATGGCAAAAACCATAGTTCCGTGCGCAATACGCTGTCCGAATGGCTGTGTTTTGCACCATTCTTCATCCATGTGATGCGGGAAAAAATCTCCCGTATGTCCGGCATGAACCACAAAATCTGTTTCTGTAATGGTTCTGCCTAAAGTTACCCGCTTATCGTCAAGCTTATAATCTTCGAAAAATGTTGATTTGAAATACATATATTTTTTTAGTTTGAAAGTTGTAAAGTCGAAAGTCGAAAGTCGAAAGTCGAAAGTCGAAAGTCCAAAGTCGAAAGTCCAAAGTCGAAAGTCCAAAGTTGAAAGTCCAAAGTTGTAAAGTGTAATAAATTCAGAACTTTAAGACTTTCGACTTTTGACTTTTGACTTTAAGACTTAAATTAAAATTCCTCCGTTTGTGTTACTGATATAGCAGGCTTCAACGACCTTCATCGTATCTAAAACGTCCTGAACGCTTGCCAATAATTTAGAATCCGAGCCTTCTTTAAAACGCATTAAATTAGACATCGTTCCTATAAAAGCTTCTGGAAACCATGAACCTTCAAGGTTAACTTTTTTCCATTCGTATTGACCTTTTTCATCCTCAATTGCATATTCAAAAATGTCAGGAAGTCCGTCAGGATAATTCATTAATAATCCCATTTTTGCTTTAATAGCGCCTTTTGTGCCTTCCCATTTTATGTAGCTTTCTTCATGATTTGGTCCAAAATGATGATCGTGATTTGTATTGATCACCACATGTTTGTCTTCGCCATAATCTAAAATAATTGTAGAACGGCTCGATGACAATTTTTTAAGCGGATGTTTGGCTGTTTTTGCCATCACACTTTTAGGATTTCCCATAAACGAACGTATGCAATCGATATAGTGAACACTATGAAAAAGAATTTCCAATCTAGGATGTTCCTTAATCAGCGGAAACAATTCCCACGGCGTATTTACCGTTACTTTAAATTCAAAATCGTATAAATCACCAATCAATCCTTCGTTAATTAAATATCTCGCAGCGCTGACAAAAGGCGAAAAGCGAAGCTGAAAATTGATCGCTGCAACAAGGTTTTTTCTTTCGCAGACTTCTACAATTTCTCTGGCCTGAGCCAAATCATTTCCCATTGGTTTCTGGATCAAAACCGCAGCGCCATCTGGCAATTGCTCCAATATTTCGATATATTGATCCGGAAGAACCGTAATGTCGTAAACCGCATTTGAAGGCGCATTTTTTACGGCTTCTGCTACGTTTTCAAAAACATGTTCAATCTCAAAATTTTTAGCTAAATCATGTGCTTTTGCAATCGTTCTGTTTGTAATGCCAAAAACTGTAAAACCAGCCATTTTGTAAGCAGGCAGGTGCGCATCTTTTACAATACCGCTTGCGCCGATAATGATAATGGGCTGTTTGGTTTCGGGCAGTAAAGGTTTATATGGAATATTCATTTTTGTGCTATTTTAAGTTTATTGATCAGCTCTAATCAATTCGTTAGTTTTTCAATATTTTCCTGTGTTTGCTCTAAAAGTTTTTCCGACGAAATATCTGTTTCAATCGCTTTTAAAACCATTTGATCTATCAATTCTGCCACTTTTGGCCAAATTGGAGTTTGCGGCAAAGTCAAAGCGTTTTCATGCAGCATTTCCAGTTTATGATAATAGGGAATCGTTTTATTGATTTCGGCATCATTCCAGGTTGATTTTCTGCATCCAATTCCGCCTTCGGTTGTCAATAATTTATCGCTTTCGGCAGTTGTTGCAAATCGCAAAAAGTCAAAGGCGAGTGCTTTATTTTTACTTCCAATGCCAATGGTATAAAGCCAATACACATTTAATGAAGCCGTTTTGTGGTTTTCATCGTGCGGTAATTCAGTAATGTCAATTTTGCCTTTTACTTTCGACTCCTCAATTACTTCACACATAGAAGCAAATCCAAACCAGTTAATTGCCATTGCGGCCTGACCTTCGGCGAAAGCCATTCCAGCTTCAACAGAACCAAAATTCTTTGAACCGGGATGAACCGCATTTGTATTGTTAACGATTTTTCTATAATAATCTAAAGCTGCAGCTGCTTGATTATGATTGATTTTTATTTTGTTTTGATGATCTAAAAGAGAACTGCCGCGAGTCCATAACTGCAGACAAAAATCAAAAACCATATTATGACCGTCGGGATAATTGGCGAAAACACAGCCGAATAAATTACTTTCGGGCCTATTAAAAAATGAAGCAATTTGGGTGAATTGCTCCCAGTTTTTTGGAGGGAACAATTCGTAACCAAATTGTTTCTTGAAGTTTTCTTTTTCGGTTAAATCTTCAAATAAATCTTTTCTGTAAATAAGGCATTCCGGACCGTCGTGAAACGGAAGTCCGTAAATACTGCCGTTAATATGCTGCAGGTTTAACAGCGATTGATGCCAGCCTTCAGGATAATTCTGAGGCGGGTTTTGGTTAATAAAAGAAGTTAAATCCAGAACCGCTTTTTCATTTGCAGCATCAAAAATCCAATCGGTATTTAGGTGTGCGATATCCCATTTTCCGGTTTTTAAACCTTTATTGGTAATGGTTTCTTCATAAAGATCGTGCAATTCAAGCGGAACCATTTCAGCCTCAATCTGAATATTATTTTTCAGACAGAAGTTATCCCACAGCTTTTGCAGCGTGCTTTCAAAAGGAGAAAATTTTCTAACAGCGATTCTAAATTTTTCCATATCTATGCTATAAATTCTTTTATAATTCGCTCGTTATCCTGCCCTAATTTTGGAGAACCTTTAGTTGATGTAAAGTATTCACCGTCGATTTTTATAGGACATCTTGTTGTTTTATACGAATAGCCGTCGAGCATTTCGACTTGCTGTGTAAATTCTAAAACTTTAAAACCGTCTTCTTTGAAAAGCTGTTCATAGTTTAAAACTCCCGCACACCAAATGTCAGCAGGTTCTAAAATATCCAGCCAAAACTGGGTTTCCTGTGTCAATAGGTGAGAAGCCAGAATATTTTTGATTTCGTCTCTAAGCGTAAATTTATTTTCTGGGAATTGTAACAATTCATCGCATTTTAGCAATGAAGCTAAAACGGGAATTGATCCCATTGCCAGAGCCAGATAACCGTTTTTAGTTTCGTAAATTCCGTAAGGCGCACCCAAATAAGCATGTGCATTATTGGTTTTGGTACGAACAGGAAGTTCACCGCCGTCATTAAAGAAAGTCGTAATAGTTTCAAACTGAAAATCAAAAGCTGATTCGAGCATGCTTACCTGAACCGTTCCGCCTATATTTTGTGTTGCTTTTCGATATAAAGCCGCTAAAATTCCCTGCGCTAAATGTGCGCCCGCAAGCATATCAACAATTGACAATCCCATTGGTACTGGACCATCTTCTTGATTACCGCTCAGCCAGGTTAAAGCCGTTAAAGATTGTAATAACAAATCTTGTCCCGGTAAATCTTTAAGTTCAGGATGATTCCCGAAACCTGAAATCGAAGCGTAAACCACCGTAGGATTTATCGCTTTTACATCATCATAACTTAAACCAATGCGTTCCATAACGCCCGGTCTGAAATTGTGCATGACAACATCGGCTTTTGCCAGTAATTTTTTTAATTTTTGAAGCTCTTCCGGCTGTTTAAAATCTATGGCAAACGATTCTTTATTTCTGTTTATGGTATGAAAAACAGACGATTCGCCGTTCATGATTAAGTCAGAAGTATATAAGGTTCTGCAGATATCGCCAGTTCCCGGTTTTTCAATTTTTATAACGCGCGCGCCTAAATCGGCCAAGCGGAGACTCGCCGACGGACCCGAAAGAAACTGACTAAAATCTACTATTAAATAATCTTCTAAGGGTTTCATTTTTTTTGTTTAACCGTTTTTGTTGTTTATTCGTTTAATCGTTGTATTTGTTTAATCGTTAATTCGTTAATTCGTCGTTTTGTTCAACACGATTAAACGAATCAACTATTCAAAGATTCAACAGTTTACTGAATAAACTCTTTGTGTATTACTGCATTATCTTCGCCCACTTTTGGAGCTGCTTTTGTGCTGCTTAAAATTTTACCGTCAAGCTGAATGGGACTTCGGGTTGTAACCAAAGTTTCGCCGTCAGAATTTTTTACGGTTTGTTTTAAGTTCAATTCATTAACAAATGGCTGTTGGTCTAAAGTTTCATAATTGAGAACTTTTCCTGCCCAAATGCCTTGTTTTTGAAGCAATTCTAACCAATAATCTGCTTTTTGTTCTGCTAATTTATCGGCTAAAAGAATTCTGATTTCATCTCTTTTTTCAAACCAGAGATGTTTGGCAGCATATTGATTTAAATCAACTCCAAGCGTATTTCCTATAAAAAGTAAATCGCCCATTGCCAGTGAAATATAATCGTCTTGTGTTTTATAAACTCCGTAAGGCGCGCTTAAAAAAGCGTGTGCGCTTCCTTTAATATCGCCTCGTTCCGGCTGTTGTCCGCCATCATTTAAGAAAGAAGTAATTGCTTCAAACTGAACATCCAAAATAGATTCCAGTAAACTCACTTCAACCAAAACGCCTTTTCCGGTTTTGGCTCTTTTTAATAAAGCAGCTAAAATTCCCTGTACAAAATGATTGCCGCACATCAAATCGGCGACAGCCAGACCAAACGGAACGGGGCCCTGACTTTTTCGTCCGCTCAGCCAGCTTAAGCCAGAGAGTGACTGTAAAAGCAAATCTTGTCCCGGTTTTTTTGCCCAAGGGCCTTTATCGCCGTAACCTGTTATGGTTCCGTATATTATTTTTGGATTAATAGCATGTGTCGCAGTAAAATCTAAACCGATTTTTTCCATTACACCCGGTCTGAAATTATGCGTCATAATATCAGCCTTTTCGATTAGTTTCTTAATTAAAACCAAATCATCAGGATTTTTTAAATCGGCCGCAAAAGATTCTTTGTTTCTGTTAATTGTGTGAAACAAAAGACTGCTGTCATCCACAAAAAGATCTTTAATGCTTAATTGTCGGCAGGCTTCGCCTTTTACGGGACGCTCGATTTTAATAACTCTCGCGCCTAAATCGGCTAACTTTAATCCGGCAGAAGGACCCGCCAAAAACTGGCAGAACTCTAATACAATTAATCCTTCTAATGGTTTCATGAATTTTGAAGTTTTAAAGATTTAGCATAAAGTGCATTTAATGCATCTAAAACAAGTTCTTCGTCACCGCCATTCATTAGATAATCACGAACTACATCGCCCGCATGATCCTGAAAATACATGTGTCCGGAATATCTTGGTCGTAGAAAAGCTCTTTCTAAAGCTGGTAAAGTATTTTTAAAATAATTGTTGGTTATAGAATTGATTCGGTCATTTTTCCAGGCTTGTAAATGTCCCGGCTGACCTCCGTTATCAGCAAAAATATTCTGCTGTACTTGAGACGAACCTGTAAATTCAGCATAACGAATCGCTTCAGGAATATGTTTACTGAAAGATGAAACAGCCAATCCTGTTCCGCCAAGAGAACTTATCATAGGCGCATTATTCAGCTTAACCAAATCATAAAAATGAAGCAGGTTTTTGCTGTATCCGGCTCTTGAATAATTAGAATATCCGTAAGCAAAAGGGCAGTAGGCAATTTCATCTGTATTAACCATTGCTTCGTAAACGTGAATTGGATTTCGGTTAAAATTCTTCGGATCGATTAATTGAGCCAGTTCGCGAAACATCTGCAAAGCTTTTTTTCCTGTTTCTACAGAAATCACTTTTTCTTCAGACTGAAACGGAGCTTCGCTTAAACTGCAGCAAAACATATAAAAACTCATCAAAACATCAACAGGAATTCCTGCAAAGGCAACCAGTCCTTTTTTGGCTAAAGCCAATAAATCATCATAAGTTTGAGGAACTTCAAGCCCCTTTTTTTCTAAAATATCCAAACGTGCAGCAGCAACCGGAGTAGCAGCATCTATTGGCAGAGCCCATAATTTATTGCTAAAAACATAACTTCCGTATGATTTTCCTACTGTATTTATTTCCTGATCTTTAATATAGTCAGCCGGAAGATAATCAGATAAAGGAAGAATCGCTTTTGTGTGTGCGCCAAAACCTGTCCACGGGTGATCGATTACCAATAAATCGAATCTTTTTGCTAAGTCTTCGATAGAAGCGTCTGCAAATTCTTGTAAACTTCTTTTCTCCCAGGTAATTTCGATATCAGGATTTAATTCGGTAAAGCGTTGTGCCGTTGCAACCATTGGTAATAAACCTCTTGTATGATTCCACGTTATGCCTTTTAATACTGCCATTGGTATTGATTTATGTGTATGGAAAATAATAAATGTAAAAATTACAATTACAAAATTAGAAATAAGATTGAATTAGGCAAGAAAATGTAACTTTTTACATTGATTTTTTTGATAAAACTTTTAAACTAGGCTAGTTTTTTTACAAAGCGAATAAAAAATGTTATAAATTATTAAAGAATGATCATTTTATTATATTAGTATAAAAATAAAATGCAAATATTGTTTTAATCGATTACATTTGTAATTGTGCTTTTTACATTTATTATTCAAGAGAAAATGTTCGAAGCCTTAATTTGAATTCTATAATACTAAATACCATTTAAAATGTTTTCATTACAAAATAAAAAAGCAGTTATAACAGGAGGCGGAAGCGGGATTGGAAGAGCGATTGCGGTCTTGTTTGCAAAACAGGGAGCAGAAGTTCATATTATTGATTTATCTATTGAAAGTGCACAGGATGCTGTTGACGAAATTAAAAATGCAGGAGGAAACGTTTTTTCGTATGCCTGTAATGTTTCCAGTCAGGCTGATGTTAAGGCAACTTTCGAAAAAATTGGAAATATCAATATCTTAATCAATAACGCCGGAATAGCAAATGTTGGAAAAGTTGATACGACTTCTGAAGCTGATTTTGACCGCGTAATGGATGTAAACGTAAAAGGAGTTTACAACTGCTTGTTTGCAGCAATCCCACAATTCCGACTTTCGAATGGCGGTGTAATTTTAAACATGGCGTCAATTGCGGCATGGGTTGGAATCTCAGATCGTTTTGCGTATTCAACTGCAAAAGGCGCTGTTATGGCGATGACTTTGTCAGTAGCGAGAGATTATTTAAGTGAAAATATAAGATGTAATTCTATTTCTCCGGCAAGAGTTCACACGCCTTTTGTGGACGGATTTATTTCTAAAAATTACGCTGGAAAAGAAGAAGAAATGTTCGATAAACTTTCTAAATCACAGCCAATAGGCCGTATGGGAAAACCAGACGAAATTGCCGCTCTTGCTTTATACTTATGCAGTGAAGAAGCAGGATTCATTACCGGATGCGATTACCCAATCGACGGAGGATTTATTAAATTGAATAATTAAAGGTGCTAAGATACTAAGGTGCTAAGAAAAAGCTCAGCGACTTAGAATCTTAGCCACTTAGTACCTCTAAAAAAAAACTTAGAACCTTAGCCGCTCAGCACCTTAGAACCTAAAAAAATAATAATTAAAATATATAAGAAAATGAAATTAATACGTTTTGGAGAAATCGGAAAAGAAAAACCAGGAGTTTTAATTAATGAAAAAAGATATGATGTTTCTTCTATCGTTTCAGACTTTAACGAAAGCTTTTTTGAAGACAATGGTTTAGAAAAATTACAAAAAGCATTAGAAAGCAATCCTTCTTTACCAGAAGTTGATGCAAGTGTGCGTTTAGGATCGCCTGTTGCAAGACCTTCGAAAATAATCTGCATTGGATTAAATTATGTGGATCACTGTAAAGAAACAAATGCTCCAATCCCTACAGAACCAATTATTTTCTTTAAATCAACAACTTCTTTATGCGGACCGGATGATGATGTAATTATCCCAAAAAACAGTGTAAAAACCGACTGGGAAGTGGAACTGGCATTTGTAGTAGGCAAAAAAGCAAGTTATGTTGAAGAAGCAGAAGCTTTAGACTATGTTGCAGGTTATGCTTTATTGAATGATTACAGCGAAAGAGAATTTCAAATTGAGCGCGGCGGACAATGGGCAAAAGGAAAAGGATGCGATACATTTGCACCTCTTGGGCCATTTTTGGCTACGAAAGATGAAGTAAAAGATGTTGATAATTTATCGATGTGGTTAAGCGTAAACGGTAAAAAATACCAAGACAGTAATACTTTAAACCTTGTATTCAAAATTCCTTATTTAGTACATTATTTAAGTCAGTTTATGACTTTGCTTCCTGGCGATATCATTAGTACAGGAACGCCTCCGGGAGTTGGTTTAGGTATTAAACCAGATCCAATTTACTTAAAAGCAGGCGATGTTGTAGAACTTGGAATTGAAGGTTTGGGAACAAGCAAACAGACTGCAGTTGCGTATAAAAAGTAATTATTAAGTCGTTGGACATAATTTTTTAAACACATAGGAACATAGATTTTGTTTATCTAAAAAAGACGTTTCACTTGCATTAACAAACATAGCTATGTGTAAATGATGTATCATTTATTTTAGTTTTCTTGTTTAAAAAGGAAAAAATCTATGTTTCTAATGTGTTTAAAAAAAAACGAATTGTACCCTGCGAGTTAGTTTTAAAAAAATCAAAGATGAAATTTATTGTATGCGAAAAACCGCAGGAATTTAAATTAAAAGAAAAAGAAATTCCCGAACCAAAAGAAGGTGAGGTTCTTTTAAAAATAAAAAGAATTGGTATCTGCGGAACTGATATTCACGCTTTTGGCGGAACTCAGCCGTATTTTGAATATCCTCGAATTCTGGGTCACGAATTGGCAGCAGAATATGTAAAAGGAAATGCAGCAGGTTTTAAACCGGGCGATAAAGTAACTTTTATTCCGTATTTCAACTGCGGAAAGTGTGTTGCCTGCCGTAACGGATTAACAAACTGCTGTGTAAATATTAAGGTTTTTGGAGTTCATATTGACGGCGGAATGGCGGAATATGTTTCGATTCCGGAACAATATTTACTTCACGGTCAGGGATTAGATTATGATGAACTGGCATTGGTTGAACCATTGGCAATTGCAGCGCACGGAATACGAAGAGCGGCTGTTAAGTCAACTGATACGGTTTTGGTAATGGGAGCAGGGCCAATTGGAATTGGACTGATTCAGTTTGCTAAAATTGCAGGTGCAAAAGTGATCGTAATGGATATAAACGATTACAGATTAAATTTCTGTAAAACCGAATTGAATGCTGATGAAACCATCAATCCGTTAAACGATGATGTAGCCGCAAAACTGGCTGAATTAACAAACGGTGATATGGCAAATGTGGTAATTGATGCTACAGGAAACCAAAAAGTGATGAACAGTGCTTTCAATTATATTTCGCATGGCGGAAGATTTGTTCTAGTCGGGCTTCAAAAAGGTGAATTGAGTTTCAGTCATCCGGATTTCCATAAAAGAGAATCTACTTTAATGAGCAGTCGAAATGCCACTATTGAAGATTTTGAATATGTAATGAAATGTTTGAAAGAAGGTAAAATCGATCCTAAAAAATACATTACGCACAGAACAAGTTTCTCAGAAATGATTACTGATTTTGGACAATTAATTGATCCTAAAAACAATGTAATCAAAGCGTTAATTGAGATAGATTAAGAGTATATTGTAAAGTACTGTTTGTCATTTCGACGAAGGAGAAATCTTCGCAAGAAACTCTACAAAGATTGGCGAATTTCTAGATGGAGCTTCTCGCGGAGATCCTTCCTTCGTCAGGATGGCAAAAATGCTGCAAAAATTTTAAACACATAGAAACATAGATTTTTATTGTTTTTAAAAGAGAATAAAAAGAAACTAGTTTCTTAACACATAGCTATGTGTATTTATGCAAGTGAAACGTCTTTGAGCGATTTTAAAATCTATGTGTCTATGTGTTTAAAAAATCTAACTATTATTAAACTTTAATAACCACGAAAATGGATTTAAATTTAAAAAATAAAATTGTCGTTGTTTCCGGTTCAGCTGGAAAGGAAGGCAGTATTGGAGAAACAATTATTAATCGAATTGCAGACGAAGGTGCGATTCCGGTTTTGGTTGATAGAAATGCAAGAGGTTTCGCTTACGCGGAAGCTTTCCAAAAAAGAGGAATAGATTCTTTATTTGTGCAGACAGATGTAACTGATCCTGTAGAAATCGAAAATGCTGTAAAAACAATCGCGGCAAAATACGGAAGAATCGACGCTGTCATCAACAATGTTGGTGTAAACGACGGTGCAGGTTTGGATGCCTCTTACGAGGAATTTATGGATTCTTTAAAACTGAATGTAGTAAGTTACTTTTTGCTGGTTAAATACGCGCTTCCGTACTTAAAAGAGTCAAAAGGAAATATCTTAAATATTGGTTCAAAAGTGGCTTTAACAGGGCAGGGCGGAACTTCTGGTTATGCGGCAGCAAAAGGGGGCGTTTTAGGACTTACAAGAGAATGGGCGGTAGATTTAATCCAATTCGGAATTCGTTCTAATGCTATTATTATTGCTGAAAGTTATACTCCTGCATACGAAGACTGGATTAAAACTTTGGCAGATGGAGAAACCGTTCTAAAGAAAATCAACAAAAGTATTCCGTTTGAAGGCAGAATGACCAAAACAGAAGAAATTGCAGATACGGCTCTTTTTATTATTTCTGATCGTTCATCTCATACTACAGGACAATTTGTTTTTGTAGATGGCGGTTACGTGCATTTAGATCGTGCTTTAATCAACGATGTAAACTAATTCAGGATGAATAACCGAATTGATTCTCATCAGCATTTTTGGAAATTTGATCCCGTTAGAGACAGCTGGATTGATGAAAGTATGTCGAAAATTCAAAGAGATTTCCTTCCGGAAGATTTATTGCCTCTGCTTAAAGAAAACAAATTTTCGGGTTGTGTAGCAGTTCAGGCAAGTCAGTCTGAAGACGAAACCCATTTCCTTGCAGATCTGGCTTCAAAAAATGATTTTATAAAAGGAATCGTTGGCTGGGTTGATCTTCGAGCAGATAATATTTCAGATCGTTTACGTCATTTTTCTTCGAATAAAACCATTAAAGGATTCCGACACGTTGTACAAGGTGAAGCCGATGATTTTATGTTTAGAGAAGATTTCCGCAGCGGAATTTCGGCTTTAAAAGAGTTTGATTTTACGTATGATATTCTCATTTTTCATCGTCAGTTACCAGCTGCAATAAGTTTGGTAAAAGATTTTCCTAATCAAAAGTTTGTAATAGATCATATTGCAAAACCCGATATTAAATCAGGCAGTATAGATTCGTGGAAAAGCGGTATAGAAGAAATTGCAAAATACAATAATGTATGGTGTAAAGTCTCTGGAATGGTCACAGAAGCCGACTGGAAAAACTGGAAACCAGAAGATTTAAAACCGTATCTAGATGTAATTTTTGAAAATTTCCCAGCAGATAAAATGCTATACGGTTCAGATTGGCCGGTTCTCAATGTAGCTTCTGATTATAATGAGGTTGTAAAAACTCTAGAAGATTATATTTCGAAATTCTCTATCGAAGACCAGAATAAAATTTGGTTTGAAAATGCAAATTCATTTTATAGCTTAAAGTAGAATTTTATAGCCACAGATTAAAGGATTTTTACAGATTTTTTAAATCATTTTAATCCTTTAATCTGTGGCAAAATATATTTTACACGCAAACTTGTTAAATATAGGATAGAATTAAATTAGATGTCCTATGTCATTGCGAGGAACGAAGCAATCACATTTGCTATATCAAGCTTTGTCGAATATTTTAGTGAGATTGCTTCGTTCCTCGCAATGACAAAACTAATTCTTCAAAACATCATTTCCAGAATCCCATTTCTTCTGCCAGGCCGGATATTTTTTTAATGCTTTTTCCGGTTTATCCGTATACCATGCATAACCGCTTCTGCGCTCTCGGCTCACTTCTGCAAGAGAATACAAAAGTTCACTGTTTCTGTCTGAGAATAAAGGTTTATGAGTTCCTAATTCGTAATATCTCGTCCAGATTGGCGGTGCAGCAGTATCAGTTACCACACGAACATCATTAGTGATTTTTTTGTATTTAGATTCCATTTCAGGAGCCTGAAAACTTTCGACTCTGGTATTGTAAATTTTAGAATCCTGAAACCATTTTACAGCACCTTGCACCGAAGCAATAATTTTTTCATTCGGATTATCAATTGCCATTAAAAACAGCACAACATCAACACTTTCTGCATTACAGATACTTGGCGGTTCAAATTTTCGTGCCCACGCTGGTAAAAGTGTAATTTCATCATGCTGCTGACACCAGGCGGTTAATTTTCCGTCTTCTTTAATCTGCATTTTTAAAATACAGTCAATGCCTTTTTCATAAGACGCCGTTACTTTTTTTCGGGTTTTAGCATCTATAAATTCAAAATCAGGATCATTGTTTACAATCTTTTTCAAAAGATTCATGATACCCATATAAGCGCCGTCATTAAATGTAATATGTCGGCTGTAGCCTTTTTCCAGAGGAAAATATTGAGGCCAGCCTCCGTTGCCGTATTGCGCTTCCAGAATAAAACCAATTCCTTTTAATGCACCGTCTTTATATTTAGCCTCTTTGGTCAAAGTATACACCTGAGCCAGATAATTGACATGCGTATAAGTCGTTTCATTGTCAAAAGTTGTATGCAGAATCGGTTTAGTTTTAATAACCGTATCGATTTGCTTTGGAGTCAGAATTGCTTTCATATCGTAATTCTTTGGCCATCCGCCATTATTGCGCTGAAAAAGCAAAATATTATCAGCAATTTTAGCATAATCTGTCTCAGCATATTGAGGCTGATTCGGGATCGGATTTACGATATTGGTCTTGTCTTTAATATGGTACCAATGGTTGGTGCCGTCAGTAAAAACTTTGGTGCTGATTACTGATTTTTCTTCTTTGTTAGTCTGCGCATTCGAATGTAGAAACGAAAAAGCACAAAGACTTACAACAACTGCTTTTGAACTATTTATAAATTTCATATTGAAATTGTGATTAAAATTTTACAGCTCCTTTTGGAACATCATTTCCAAGAGTAGTCGTTTTTGAAAAATCTAATTTTTTAGAAGAAACCAGTTCTATATTTGCGTTTCCTTCACCATTTATATTTACTGCTTTTGCAGATGTAGAATTGAATTCAACATCTTTTAAAGACATATTTTTTACATTGTAAACTTCAAATACATTGCTGTTTTCGATATCCAGTTTCGCATTGGTGATTTTAATTCCGTTTGCATCAATAATAGAAAAACCTTTTTCAGCCGTAACTGTTAAGTTTGAAATTTCGATATTTTCAAGATTCATTTCAGGAAGACCTTGTAAAAATACTGCCTGCTGCGCACCTTTGATCGTAATGTTTTTGATTGAAATATTTTTAAACTGAGGCGTTTCAACCGTTACAGGCATTGCTTTATTAACGATTTTGTCTCCGCCTTCTTCTAAAGTTTCAGCAATAGATTTTCCTCCATAATACAAATTAAAAGAAATTGCCTGCGATGGAATATCAGTCATAAAAACATCTGAAATAAAGATATTTTCTACAACACCACCTCTTCCGCGTGCACTTTTAAAACGCAAACCAACATCAGTTCCCATAAAAGTACAATTTGAAACATGCAGGTTTTTTACACCTCCCGACATTTCACTTCCAACCGTTACGCCGCCGTGTCCGTGATATACTATATTGTTTCTCACAATGATATTTTCGCACGGAACACCTCTTTCACGTCCGTCTTTATCTTTTCCAGATTTAATACAGATGGCATCGTCACCAACATCAAAACTTGAATTTTCAACCAAAACATTTTTACAGCATTCTACATCAAGACCGTCACCATTTTGAGAATACCACGGATTACGAACCGTTACATTTCTCACAATTAAATCTTCAACCATAAAAGGGTGAATATTCCAGGCTGGTGAATTTTGAAAAACTGGACCGTCAAATAAAACTCTTTTGCTGTTTTGAATACTTACCATTACCGGACGCAGAAAATCGTGAATAGTTTCAAATTCTTCTTTTGTTTTTAAATCCGGACGTACGTTTTGATCAGCACCTTTAGAAGCGTTCATAAAAGTTTCAGATGGATACCAGCTTGTTTTGTCTTTGTTTAAAACCCCGCCTGAACTGACAAATTTTTTCCATTGGCTCTCTGTCAACTTACTTTTTTTAACCTGTCTCCAAACTTCTCCAGAACCATCCCAAACACCATTTCCGGTAAAAGCAATGTTCTCAAGATTTTTACCATAAATAGGAGAGATGCATCGCCAGGTATTTAGTCCTTCAAAATTAGTTTCGATAATAGGATATAAAGATTTGTCTGTAGAAAATTTTATTAAAGCGCCTCTTTCAGCGTGTAATTCGATATTACTTTTTAGAATGATTGGACCAGTAAGCCAGATTCCCGGAGGAATAATAACTTTTCCGCCGCCTTTTTTAGAAACAGCATCAATAGCATCGGCGAAAGCCTTCGTATTTAAAACATAACCACCGTTAACCGCACCAAAATCTTTTATGTTTACACTGTTTTTAGGAATAACCGGCTCTTTGATTTTGGTCATTTTAAATTCAATGTCTTTGTAAGTATCAGACGCTTTTTGTGCCAAAACCGGTACAGAAAAGCTTGCTGCCAGAATGGTCAGTGCTGTGCAGAAAAGGTTAGTTAGGTTAGTTTTCATTCGTATTGTATTATGATTAAAATTTACTTTTTGAGTATTTTTTGATGCTGAGTCGATTTTTTATTAGTTAATTTTTTGTTTCATGAATAAAAATATTCTGATAAAATGGATAATCTAATAATGTAATCGATTACACAAATCTATTAAAAAAATATTACGAAATGACATTTTTGATTTAATTATAACAGATTTTTTGTGAATTTGATTTTTTTAATGAGGAATGGTTTAAAATCATTATCTCTTTTTTTAGCTTAAAAAAGAATGCAAAGCTTACTGTTACAGGAGGGTACAGGATGCTTGTCATTTTATATTCTTTTAAATTGTCCCAGTTATTTGGTAAAAGTGTTAAAAATACATTTATTTGTAAAAATTATAGCGCTTTTAATTAATGCCTCGTAATTTTATCTCAAGAAAAAAATCAATACTATAAATAATGCATTTAATTTCCTTCAACAAATTACTGATTGTTTTTATACTGGTATTCACACTTTCGGCAAGTGGAGCTGAAATTTGGGTTTCGCCATCAGGAAAAGATTCAAACCTCGGAACAAAATCAAATCCGCTGGCAACGGTTCACATGGCAATGCGAAAAGCCAGAGAACTTCGTCGTTTAAAAGATCCATCTATTAAAGACGGAATTCGAATCATAGTAATGAACGGAATGTATTACCTAAATGAACCTTTATTTGTGCGTCCTGAAGATTCTGGAACAGCAGAAAGCCCGACAACAATTGAAGCCGATGTAAATGCAAGACCAATTATAAGCGGTGGAATCGAAATTAAAAATTGGATAAAATCGACAACCGTTATCAACGGACTGAAAAAAGGATCAGTTTGGGTGGCAGATGCACCTAAAAAAGCAGGAAGTCTGATTGATTACAGACAATTATGGGTAAATGGTAAAAAAGCAGTAAGAGCCAAAAATACCGCTGGAACTACAATGGAGCGTATTTTATCGTGGAATCATGAGGAGCAAACTTGCTGGATTCCGTTTAAGGATAAATCGGTAAAGTTTGAGCCGGGAATGGAAATGTTTATCGTACAATGGTGGTCAAACGCTAATCTTCGAATCAAAAATATCGAAGTTCAAAAAGACAGCGCAAAACTTTCGTTTGAAGAACCAGAAAGCCGTATTCAAAGCGAACATCCGTGGCCTGCTCCGTGGATTTCTAAAAACAACGGAAATTCGGCTTATTTCTTAAACAACGCTTTTTCGCTTTTAAACGAACCAGGAGAATGGTATTTAGACAAGAAAAATGCTAAAATCTATTATATTCCAAGAGCCGGAGAAGAAATTAATTCAGCAATTGTAACTGTGCCTGTTTTAGAAAATCTGGTTGAAGTAAAAGGAACAATCGATTCTCCTGTTCATCATTTTCAATTTAAAGGAATTTCGTTTCAATACAGCAACTGGCTTCGTCCTTCGCAGCAAGGTCATGTGCCGTTGCAGTCAGGTTTATATTTATTAGATGCATATAAATTGAAACAGCCAGGAACGCCAAATCAGGTGAATTTAGAAAATCAAGCTTGGGTGGGAAGACCTCGCGGAGCGGTTGAAGTAAATTATGCTAATAATATTCAGTTTGAATCCTGCCGTTTTGAACATTTGGCTTCGACTGGTTTAGATTTAAATAAAGGAACAAATCATAATACTGTAAAAGGAAATTTATTTAAAGATATTGGAGGAAGTGCCATCAATGTTGGAATTTTCTCCGAAGAAGCTTTTGAAGCGCATTTGCCTTTAATCATAAAAGATGAAAGAGAAATGTGTTCTGATGAAATAATTGCTGATAATTTAATCACCAACGTAACCAATGAAGATTGGGGAACCTTGGGAATCAGCGCAGGTTTTGTTCGAAATATTACGATTGAACACAATGAAATTTCGGATGTATCCTACTCTGGAATGGCAATGGGATGGGGCTGGACGCACACGCCAAACGTGATGCAGAACAATAAAATTCTAGGAAATAAAATTCATCATTATGCGAAACATTTACATGATGTTGCTGGAATTTATACGCTTTCGGCTCAACCAGGAAGCCGAATCGAAGAAAATTATATTGACAAAGTTTACAATAGTCCATACGCGCACGATCCGTTTTTATGGCTGTATTTATATACCGATGAAGGAAGCGAAGGTTTTACAATTAAAAACAACTGGATTGCCGAAAAGAAAATCCTAAAAAACCATAACGGTCCAAAAGGAAATATTTGGGAACATAATGATCCGTATGTAAGCACTAAAATAAAAGATGCTGCGGGAATCAGAGCACCTTATAAAGATTTAGAAAAAGAAGTCGTAATCGATGAAAAATGGGGATTGCAGGAAATGCCAAAACCATATGCGATTGAATTGATAGGTTCTGATTTTGATATCGAAAAAATCAAATCGACTTTAACCGGATTTAGAATTGTAGGTCAGGAATTGTACCAATGGAAAAATCATTTGGTGATTTACGGAAAAATGAATCAGCCCGAAAGAACGAAACGAAAACTGGCAGGTGCTTTTCCTTCTTTAGAAATTAAAATCTATGATGATTTGGTTTACGATTTCCAAAATTTCGAAAGATGTAAAGATTCAAAACCAGCATCAGATTGGGAAAATGTGGTTTTAACAGCGAATCTTCCAGCTGATGAAAAACTGCAAAAAGAATATGTAGAGTATCATAAAACACAATTCGAAAAATGGCCAGAAGTTGCCAAAGGTTTCTGTAATGCCGATTTCCAGCAATTGCAGGTTTTCAAAAAAGACAGACAATTGATCTTGGTAATCAGTATTCCGAAAGGAGAAAATCTGGATAAACTAAATCCAAAGACAACACAAAACAATCCTCGTGTAGACGATTGGAATGCCTTAATGAAAAAATACCAAAGCGGAATTGAAGGTGCAAAACCAGACGAAACTTGGATATTTTTAAATAAAGTATAGATTTAAGAATTAAGATTAACGATTGTTGATTTTAGATTTTTCTACATCAACAATCAAAAAAATATAGATTTTAAGATAAGTACAATAAATTAACGAATGTTATTCAAATCAGCAATCAAAAATCGTTAATCAACAATCAAAAATAATAAAATGCCATGTTAAAAATAGCCATTCTGGGACTTGGAGAAGGACGAAGCACAATGTCGGCTGCTATAGAAAGTTCAAAATTAGAACTCGTTAAAATATGCGACCGAAATGAAGAATTGTGTAAGCAACGTGCAAAAGAATTCGATTTTCATTCGTACACAACCAATTACGACGATTTATTAAACGATTCATCAATTGATATTATCGCGATTTATACGCCAGATCATCTTCACGGACAACATGTGAAACAAGCTTTACTGCACGGAAAACATGTCGTTTGTACAAAACCTTTTATAGACGATCTTTCTGATGCAAAAGAATTGCTAGAATTAAGCAAATCAACTGGAAAGAAAGTTTTCATTGGGCAAAGTTCCCGTTTTTTCGAACCAGCCAAAAGACAAAGAGCCGATTATGAAGCAGGTTTAATTGGAGATTTAATTACCATTGAGGCTCAATACCACGCCGATCACAGATGGTTTTTAAAGAAAGAATGGTCGCTTTTGCAATCGTTTAAATGGCTGTACGGAGGTTTGAGTCATCCGGTAGATTTCATCAGATGGTATTTGCCAAATATTCAGGAAGTAATGGGTTACGGAATGATCAGCAGTAACGGACAAAGTGCAGGATTGAAAAATGAAGATACGATGCATTTTATCTTCAAAGCAACTGATGGAAGAATTGCACGTGTAAGCGGTGTGTATACTTCGCCGACACAGCCAGCGCAACGTGACAGCGGAATGAGTACAATTTTGAGAGCAACAGAAGGAGCAAGCCAAGCCGATTATCATGAATTGCGTTATGCCGTTACAGACAAAACTGGCGAAGAAAAAGTAATTACTTGGGGCGATAGTACGATAAAATATTATTTCCGTTTTGAAGGACAAAGCCATCATGGCGGGGAATATCAGAATTATTTAGAATATTTTACAGATAGTATCGAGCAAGGTTTTGAAGCGTATCCAAACATGGAAGAAGGAATTGGAACTGTAGCTTTATTGCAGGCAATGGATAAATCTTTGCAAACTGGAATGCCGGTTAAAATCGCCGATATTCTTAACGAATACGGGCTATGAACAGTATCTACGATAAATTAACCACGCTCGATTTTGTTATTGTTGCGGGTTATTTAGTGGCTTTATTAGTCATTGGATATGTGGTAAGTATGAAGCAGAGAAAGAAAAACGAAACACTTTTTCTGGCCGGAAACTCCTTAAACTGGTATAGCATTGGGTTTAATATGTGGGGAACCAATGTTGGGCCTTCGTCATTATTGGCTTTTGCGAGTATTGGTTACGCTACGGGAATTGTAGCCGGAAATTTCGAATGGTACGCTTTTGTGTTTTTACTGCTTTTGGCAATGGTATTTGCGCCAAGATATATTGCGAGTAAAGTCAGCACGATGCCAGAATATATGGGAAAACGCTACGGTGACAGTACACAGAATATTTTGGCTTGGTACGCTTTGGTAAAAATATTAGTAAGTTGGCTGTCTTTAGGATTATTCAGCGGAGGCGTTTTAGTACGTCAGATTCTGGGAATTCCGATGTGGCAGAGCGTTACCGTTTTGGTGATTTTCTCTGGAATTTTTACGTTTGCTGGAGGATTAAAAGCAATTGCCAAAGTGAATGTTTTTCAGATGATTCTGCTGATTGTCGTTTCGCTGACACTTTCCTTTTTAGGTTTGCAAAAGTTAGGCGGAATCGATGTTTTAATTGCTAAAACACCTTCTAACTTTTGGAATTTAGTCCGTCCTTCAGATGATTCGCATTATCCGTGGCCTGCTATTTTGTTGGGATATCCTGTTGCTGCAGTTGCTTTTTTCTGTACCGATCAATCGATGGTGCAGAGTGTTTTAGGTGCGAAAAACCTAGAGCAGGGACAATTAGGAGTAAACTTTATAGGATGGTTAAAAGTGATGGCGTTGCCGTTGTTTATTCTTCCCGGAATTTTGTGTTATGCCTTATATCCAGAATTAGGAAGCAATTCTGATTTGGCTTATATGACAATGGTTACGAATCTTTTCCCAAGCGGAATGAACGGTTTGGTAATCTGTGTTATGATTGCGGTTTTGGTGGGAACAATTGGTTCTTCGTTAAACGCTTTGAGCACCGTTTTTACGAATGATATTTATGTAAAGAAAATAAACCCGACGGCGACGATTCAGGATCAGATTAAAATTGGACGCTTAACAATTGCTGCTGGATGCGTTTTTGCGATTTTAATCGCCGTTGCGATAGACAATATCAAAGGGCAGAATTTATTCAACATTTTTCAGGCAGTTTTAGGTTTCCTGGCGCCTTCGTTATCTGTTGTTTTCCTTTTGAGTGTTTTCTGGAAACGCACCACTAAAAAAGCCGTAAATGCAACGCTTTCTTGGGGTTCTGCATTTAGTTTGTTTGTTGGAGTTTTATATTTATGGATTTTCCCTGCCGATAAATATCCAGTTTGGCCTCACTTTTTATTGATTTCGTTTTACATTTTTGCGGTGCTTTTAATTACAGCCGTTATTATTTCTTTAACCGATAAAAACCCTGAAGTTAATGTTTCAGATGAAACGGATATTCCTAAAACTAGCAAAAAGGTGAAGCTTTTGTTTGGTTTGTTGGGACTGGTGATTTTGGTTTTGTATTTGGTTTTTAATGGGAATTAATAAAACCTAAGAATTTCAAATATAGCCCGTGGTTGAAACCACGAGCTATATTTGAAAAAGACTGTAAATTATAAGGCAAAGCTATTTTATAATTTGCCTCCAGTTTTAACTGGAGGTATATGTAACAAGAATAGAAAAAGGCTTTAGCCAAATTGTGGATATTTTGGCTAAAGCCTTTTGAGCTTTGTTTTTGTTTTCGTCCAGCTAAAGCTGGACGCAATTAAATCTTTATTTTAAAAGTAAAACTTCTTGGTTTTCATTGATTTAATGAAATATCTTTTAAACCACTTTTGCAATTTGTGTGTTTACACGAATATTGTTGGGAGCGTCCAAACCTGGTGTTTCATAAGTAGTGAAGTCTAGATTAACACCTGGTCTAAAAAGTAAACAATGTGTTGAGCCTCCAAAATGAAACATACCCAATTCGTCACCTTTTTTTACAATGTCACCGGCTTTTACTGTTATTTGACAGCTCGAAACCTCGGCCATACCCACAGGTATTACACACATAAGTCCAATGGCTGGATTATCAGCTTCAATAAATATAACAGCTCTGGTGGCAACTGCTGTTAAAAAGGGCTGTGAATTGTTGGGTGCACTTGAATCGGCTCCCTCTGGATTGTAGAAACCCTGATATAGATTTTCTAAATAATAAGAACCATTTATTACAGCCGTTTTTACAATCTTACCGTTTACAGGACTGTGCCAGCGGTGGTAACTCAAGGCACTCAAAAAAGCCTGATAAACTGTTCCTCCATCAAATTGAGGTGCAAGCTCATCAAAATTCATCATGTTTTCTAAAGAGTAAGGCTGTCCTTTTAACCAAAATTGATCTGATAATGCCACATTTTTAGCCACTTGTAAAGGTGCCGACTCACAGGCATTTACAATAATCGAATCATCATTAGGCGCAGTTACTGGACGTACATTTGGACAAAATAATCTCGTAAAAAAATCGTCCCAGCTTTTAAAGCCATAATATTCATCAGAAGGATCTGAAATAAAAACATCAGAAAATGTAGCATTAGGCGGAATAGGATTCGATTCTAAACCTAATGCTTCTTGGGCAACCTGCATCATTTCTGATTGTGCCACTTCGCTTAGCCAGGCAATTACGTTTTCTGAAGGATCATTTTCTATTAAAACATATCTGGAATCTTCTGTAACCAAAAATTTAGACCAGTAGTTTAATATTTTTTTTAGCTGCTGATTAACCAGAGCGTTTGAAAAAACATCATAACCAAAATTGGTCGCCATTGGCCAAGCCAAAAGAGCATTAATTGGAAAACCAATCATACCTGCAGGCGTTTGATTTCCGGGAGCTCCAGTTTGATAAGCTTCGGGAGCGGTTTGCATGATTCCGTTAAGTAAAACAAGGAAATCCTCAAAAGTCATAGGTTCTGGTTCCCAAAGTAAAGGAGTTCTTTGTTTTAAGAAATGAGCTTCGGCAAACATTCCCTGTACATTTGCGTATAAAACAGGATCTGAATACACTAGATTTTGAAATTCGGCAATTTCAGGAATAAGTGGTGTTGGATTTTTTTTAGTCAGTTTTTTGATTTTTACAATCCAATCTTCTACAATTTGTGGGTTTTGTGGCAACCAGCCTCCCAATAATTGTTTTGCTGTTATAAATTGTGTTGTTTCCATGGTCTTTTGGGTTAAATTTATAACTAAGGTATTTTAGAAAATAATTCAAAAACTTTAATTAGTTATAGAAGGCCTTTTTTGTGTTATGAAGCTCTCATATCATTGACAGGAAACTGAATATTTTGTAATAAAAAACACATAACATTTCAACAGAACGCTATGTGTTTTTTATGAATTGCCTCCAGTTTTAACTGGAGGTATTTATAGTAAGAATAGAAAAAAGGCTTTAGCCAAATTGTATATATTTTGGCTAAAGCCTGTAAGCTTTATATTTTTTTTCATCCAGCTAAAGCTGGACGCAATTAAATTTAATAAAACTTTGCGTCTAGCGACTTTGCGAAATTAAAAATTACTCAACCTTCTTTTTCTTCTCCAAATTAGGCAAGAACCCAGTAATTACCCCAATTAAAGGCAGAAATGCACAAATCTTAAATACATATTCAATACTTGTAGCATCGGCAATTTTACCTAAAATAGCAGAACCTAAACCGCCCATTCCAAAAGCAAATCCGAAGAAAAGACCCGCAACAAGTCCGACTTTTCCGGGCATTAATTCAGTTGCATAAACCAAAATTGCTGAGAATGCCGAAGAAAGAATTAATCCGATGATTACAGATAAAGTTCCAACCCAAAACAAAGAAACGTAAGGCAACATTAAAGTAAACGGAGCAACACCTAAAATAGAAACCCAGATTACATATTTTCTGCCGTATCGATCTCCAATTGGCCCTCCAATTAAAGTTCCTGCTGCAACAGCGCCAGAGAACAAGAATAAATATACTTGCGATTGCTGAATAGTAATATGGAATTTATCTATAAGGAAGAAAGTATAATAACTTGTAATACTGCTCATGTAGAAATACTTAGAGAAAATCAGAACCAATAAAATAATCAACGAAGCAATTACTCGGTTTTTAGACAAATGATGCGTTTCGATTTGGTGAGAAGCTTTATTCGCATTTCTTTCCGATAAATGTGCCGTGTACCAAATCGCAATTTTATACAAAGCAAAAACACCAACTAACGCAATAATACAAAACCAAGCGATATAAGATTGTCCGTGCGGAATTACAATAAATGCTGCTAATAAAGGTCCGATCGCACTTCCTGCATTTCCTCCCAATTGAAAAATAGACTGCGCCAAACCTCTTTTTCCGCCCGAAGCCAAATGCGCCACACGTGAAGATTCAGGATGAAAAATGGAAGATCCAATTCCGATTAAACTTACTGATAATAATAAGTTGATAAAACTCGAAGCGATCGAAACAAAGAAAAGTCCAACCATTGTAAAACACATTCCAATAATCAGCGAGTATGGTTTTGAGTTTTTATCGGTATACATTCCTACAAACGGCTGTAAAATAGACGCTACCATTTGGTAAGTCAAAGTAATAATACCAATTTGAGTAAAACTTAAACTGAAATTGTCTTTTAAAAGCGGATAAATTGAAGGAACAACAGCTTGTAAAAGATCATTAATTAAATGAGAAAAACTAATGATAAATAAGATCGAATAAGTGGTTTTTTTAACTATGTCAGGATTTGCTTTAATAGTGTCCATGAGATATTTTTTGATTTTTAAATTAGGTTAAAAAACAACAGCTGTATTATTTTTTGCAAAGATTAAAAGAATACTAATGTCAGAATTGCTATATTTGGACAATGAATAGTCAATATCGGACATATAGAGTAGCAACGGATTTTGGATATCAAGTAGATTCCTCAATTCCAGTTATAGGTTATACTGAAACAGTTAACAACGAAATGTGTATCTCCCACTCGCATCCAAGAGCTCAATTAATCTATGCAACTCGTGGTGTAATGAATGTTGTGGTCGGCAATAACATTTGGGTTGTAAATCCGTTGCAAGGCCTTTGGATTCCAAGCGGAGTAGAGCATCAGGTTACTTTTCAGAAAGACGTTAACTATTACAGTGTTTTTATTGATCCTTCTGCAATTGGAGGATTGCCAGAAAAGAGTTTTTCGTTTGATATTCCGATGTTTTTAAAGCAATTGGTTTTCAAAATCATTTCTTTTGGAACAAGTGGCAACTTAACAGAATCACAATTAAGAATCATTTATGTTTTTTTAGATGAATTGGCCTTAATAGTGCCAAGCGCCACTTTTTTGCCTACTACAAATGATGAAAGACTGCAGAAAGTGGTAGAACTTTTAATGAGTGATGTTTCGAGTAAACAAACAATTGATTATTATGCCGAACTTTCTTTTATGAGTAGCCGAACTTTATCACGATTATTCATAAAAGAATTGGGAATGAATTTCAGTGATTGGCGCACCAGAATGAAATTACTGGAAGCCATTAAAAGATTGGGCGAAAAACAATCCATAAAAGAAATCGCTTTAGATTTAGGTTACGAAACAGCGAGTGCTTTTATTTATATGTTCAAAAAGCATTTGGGCAAAACGCCTTCTAACTATATTTTAGAAGATGAAAATGAATCTGAAAAGATGATTGCTTAGATTGTTAGCCTAAATTAGAACGCGGATAAAACGGATTTACTTCGTAAAGACGCGGATTTAGACGGATTTTTTCTTTTAGTTATCCAAAATAACACAATCTTTGTCATTTCGACGAAGGAGAAATCGCACTAGTAATTCTACAAAGATTGGCGACAAACTTTGCGGAATCCCGCGTGTGATTTCTCCTTCGTCGAAATGACAATAAAAAAGAAAAATAATTAAAATCCGTTTCATCCGCGTCTTCGCGATAGCGAATCCGTCTCATCTGTGTCCCATAAAATTCTAACATCATTTTTTTTAGTACTAAAAAAGTGATAAGTCATAATTTTTCCCTTAAAAATTTATCAAGAATCATAGTTTTTTATGAAATAACAGGATACTACAGGTTGTGAAATGTAAAAATAACACTTATCTTTAGTCCCAAAATAAACTAACTATGCTAAACCGCTTTTCCATTTTTAAGACTTTACTTCATTTTGTTGCCCTTTTTTCTTGTTCGCTGTCATTTGCACAAGAAAAACAAAAAGAAGCGACATGGATCTGGTATCCAGGTGATTTTGAAGTTTGGTTAAGCAATAAAATGCAGGTTAGACGTACAGAACGCGAAGCGGTATTTCCTCCGCTTTGGCAATATTACAGTCCGTATGCTTTGGTCACTTTTCAGACAGAAGTAGATATTCCACAACCAGACGAAGTGAAAATCTTTTCAGAAGGACCTTTTCAATTACTTTTAGATGGTGTTCAAATTTACGGACAGCCAAAATCGATTACAGTTCCTGCCGGTAAACACAAAATTTCTTTTAAAGTTTACAATCAGGAAGTATTGCCAGCTATTTATATTTCGGGTCAATATGTGAAATCTGATGCTTCTTGGAAAGTAACCAATGAAGATAAACTTTGGATTGATGAAACCGGAAAAGCACAACAATCTGGTACGCCTTGGGTTCCTGTTGGTTCTTGGAATTTTAATTCGCCAGAAAACAAACCTTCGGGTTTTAAACTAACAACTAAACCTTTGAGCGCTACAAAAACAGAAAAAATAGGAGCGGGTCAGTTAGTTGATTTTGGAAAAGAAACTTTTGGTTACATTAAAATACATGGTTTAAAAGGAAAAGGCAAATTAGCGCTTTATTATGGTGAATCTCGTGAAGAAGCGTTAGATTCTGCCAAATGCGAAACCTTAGATCACTTATCTTTTGATGGAAAACAATCTGAAACGTACACACATGATGGTTCGAAAGCATTCCGCTATGTTCAGGTGCAGGCAGATGCTGGTGTAAAATATGATTCAATTTCGATGTTGTATGAATATCTGCCATTAGACTATCGTGGCGCATTCAAATCTTCGGATGAACAATTGAATAAAATTTGGGATGTGTCGGCTTACACCATGCATTTAACGTCTCGTGAATTTTTTATCGACGGAATCAAGCGCGACCGTTGGGTTTGGTCTGGCGACGCTTATCAGAGTTATTTAATGAATTATTATTTATTCTTTGATTCGGCTTCGGTAGAAAGAACTTTGTTAGCGCTTCGCGGAAAAGATCCTGTAACGGCTCATGTAAACATTATAATGGATTATTCTTTGTATTGGTTTGTGGGTGTTTACGATTATTATTTGCATACGGGCGATACAAAATTCATTAAAACTTTTTATCCAAGAATGAAATCACTGATGGATTTCTGTTTAGAAAGAAGAAATAAAAACGGATTTTTGGAACCTTTAGAAGGCGACTGGGTTTTTATTGATTGGGCAGACGGACTTCCAAAAACGGGTGAAGTTAGTTTTGAGCAAATGCTTTTAGCGAGAAGTTTAGAAGCGATGGCAGTAAGTGCTGAAATTGCTGGTAAAACTGAAGACCAAAAACAATATCAGAAATTGGGAACTGATTTAAAAACTAAATTATTTGATGTCTTTTGGGATAAAAAAGAAAACGTAATGAAACATCAGCGTATCGATGGAAAAATTCAAAATATTGTAACCAGATACGCTAATATGTTCGGTATTTTCTTCAATTATTTTACTGAAGAACAAAAACAAAGCGTAAAAAATAAAGTGCTACTGAATAAAGATGTTCTTCAAATCACAACTCCATACATGCGTTTTTATGAGTTGGAAGCATTATGCGCAATGGGGGAACAAAACTACGTTTTAAAAGAAATGAAAGATTATTGGGGTGGAATGCTAAATGAAGGTGCAACCTCTTTCTGGGAAGAATACAATCCGAACAAAAAGGGAACGGAACATTTAACGATGTATGGTCGTCCTTACGGGAAAAGCCTTTGTCATGCTTGGGGAGCAAGTCCGATTTACTTATTAGGAAAATATTATTTAGGTGTAAAACCAACTGCTCCAGGTTATTCAGAATACGAAATCAAGCCTAGTTTAGGCGGTTTAAAATGGATGGAAGGAAAAGTACCAACACCGAATGGAGAAGTTACCGTGTATTGCAGTACCAAAGAAATCAAAGTAAAAGCAGGAGAAGGAGAAGGAAAATTGATTTTTGAGAGTTTATCAAAGCCAAAAACAAACTCCGGAGTAATTACAGAATTAGCAAAAAATAAATATCAATTGATTGTAAAACCTAATGTGGAGTATAAAGTGAGTTATAAGGCTTTGTGAGTTATGAGTTATGAGTAATTAGTAATTAGTGATTAGTGATTAGTGATTAGTGATTAGTAATTAGTAATTAGTAATTAGTAATTAGTAATTAGTGATTAACCGATAGTTTATAACGCCCATTTTGTCATTCCGACTGAAAGGAGGAATCACGCTCGTAACCATAAAGATTGTCACGTTCAGTTTGTCATTTCGACGTAAGGAGAAATCTTCGCAAGTAGCTCCGCAAAGATTGATCTGCAAAGCGTGCTCAGTAAACGAAGATTTGCTTCGCCTATTCGCTATCGCTCGGGTCTCCTTCGTCGAAATGACAAGATCGAGGGAAATGCATAAGAAAGAATAAAAGCCAATAAAAAAATAAAAAACCAATGTTTTCAAAAAACACAAAATACAACTTCAAATTAAGTACAGTTTTCCTAATGCTGTTTGTAATCTGCATCCAAGCCACAGCACAAACAACAGCATGGAAACCGGCATCATTTGAGATTGTAAAATCCAATTATAAAACTTTCAAAACCGCACAATATGCGCATGTGTTTTCAGGAAGCAAACACAATATCGTTCGTTTAGCTCCAGAATTGCAAGGTTTAACAGGGATTGAACTTCCTTTAGAATCCTATAAAAATGGAACTAATACTTCATTACAATTAAAATTTAAAGAACCTGTGACAGTTTTAATAGGTATTTTTCAGGATAAAAATGCTGAATATCTTCAAGCTGATAAACTTCAAAATGGCAAATTAGTTTTAGAAAACGGATTAACGATAACAGGTTTACCGCTAGTAAATGTTTATGCGATTTCATTTCCAAAAGGAACACAAACATTAAATTTTGGAAAAGGATTATTTGCAGTTTTAGGAGTTGTAAAAGCTTCTGAAAAACTAGAACCAAGAAATGCCAATTTCCAAGACGGAAAACTTTGGAATCCAACTTTTATTGTAGAAGGATTTTCAGATGAGAAACCACTTTTCGAAGTTATCGGCGGAGAAAATAAACCCGTTATAGATGAAGGAATGTCTGGAACAGAAGGCATTCAAGGCGGTTTTGAAGGCGGACGTGTGGTTAAAGTTGGTGATACGTACCATATGTTTCCAACCGAAAGAGCGGGAGAAAAAGGAGTAGATTACTATTATGATCGTGTAAAAACAAAAATCGGACACTGGACAAGTAAAGATGCCATTCACTGGAAAAGAGAATCAACCATTTATCAAGCAAGCGGAACTTACGCCGTTACAGAAGACGATAATCCAATGAATGATCGTCGTGCAGCAATTTGGTCTTATATGCCTATTTTCAATGAAAAGGCAAACAAATGGTACGGCTATTATTTGGCGTATACGGTAAGTAAAGAAATTGAACCAAATCATTCATTCGGAAGAATTTGGCGTTGTGAATCAACTGTAGACGGAATCAATGGAATTGGCGGTCCTTATAAAGATATGGGAATTATTATGGAACCCGGATTGGATTCTCAACCTTGGGAAGGTCGTCAGGGTGTTGCTTCCTTTTTTCCATATCAGGTTGGTGACAAATACTTCGGATTTTACAGCGGTGCTTATCCATTTAATTCATGGGCAGATTATCCAAAGAAATCTGGTAAAGGTTGGTTTGTTGCTTTAGCTGAATCTAAAAGTTTAGAAGGTCCTTGGTTGAGAATGAACAAAGGTTTGGAACCCATTAAAACGATACATCCGTTATTCGTAGAAAACCCAATTGTAAGTCAATTACCAAACGGTCTGTACATTGCAATTTTCGACGGAGGTCCAGACGGCTGGGGACATCATTTACCAAACATGATTGCGTATTCATTATCAGCAGATGGGATTAATTGGGCAGAAGCACATTATCTTCCAATAGAAACTAAAGTCGATAAATGGTGGGATATTATGAGAACGCCTTTGTGTCTAATCCCAGAAGGAAATGACGTTTACACTATAGTCTATAATGCAATTGATCTGAAAAGAAGATTTCATCCAACAGGAATGGTAAAAGTCAAACTGAATAAAGACGTAATGGAATCTAAATTAAAAGAATTGAAGAAATAAATTAAAGTTTCCCGCAGATTTTGCAGATCAGGCAGATAAAATAAATCAGCAAAATCTGCAAAATCTGCGAGAGAAACAAAATAAATCCGCATCATCGGCGGACCAAAATATAACCAAAAAATGAAAATTAAATATCTACTAATTGCCATTTCAGCACTTTTCATAACGAGCTGTGCAACTAAATACAAAAAAAGAGAAATTACCGAAAGCGTAATGCAGGAGATTTACGAAGAAATCAAAACGCCTTATAAATACGGTTTGGTGATGGTTCCTACCGATAACTCATACAAAATGGATTGTCCAAGTGTATTTAGAAAAGATGGCAAATGGTATATGACGTATTTAATTTACGATGGAAGAGGTTACGAAACCTGGCTTGCGGAAAGCAACAATCTTTTAGATTGGAAACATCTAGGAAAAGTAATGTCATTCTCAGAAAATGAAAAACATTGGGACGTCAACCAAAAAGCAGGCTATATTTCGTTGCAAGATCTAACTTGGGGCGGAAGCTACGAATGGGAAAAATACGATGACAAATACTGGATGAGTTATTTTGGTGGAGATAGTAAAGGTTACGAAGCAGGTGTTTTATCAATCGGAATGGCTTATACCAAGGAAGCACCAACAAAACCACACGAATTTCAGAGATTAGAAAATCCGGTTTTGACGCCAAAAGATAAAGACGCCAAATGGTGGGATAATAGCACGATGTACAAAAACAGCGTAATTCGTGATAAAGATAAAGTTACAGGACACAATTTTATCATGTATTACAATGCCCGTGGTGATAGTATCAATCCTGCAAAAGGTGCTGAACGTATTGCAATGGCAGTATCTAACGACATGAAAACATGGAAGCGTTATGGCGATAAACCTTTAATCAATCATCATAAAGGAATTTCGGGAGATGCTTATATTCAGCGTATTAATGATACTTGGGTAATGTTTTATTTTGGAGCTTTCTGGACGGGTTGGAATCAAGGTGCATTTAACCGTTTCGCCGTTTCAAATGATTTGGTAAACTGGACCGATTGGAAAGGAGACGATTTAGTTAAATCATCACAACCTTATGATGATATGTTTGCGCATAAGTCATTTGTTGTAAAACACGACGGAATTGTGTATCATTTTTATTGCGCTGTGAACAAAGCAGAACAAAGAGGAATTGCAATCGCAACATCTAAAGATTTAGGAAAAAGCAAATTGAATTTTGTAGCACCGCCGGAGAAAAAGGCAAAGAAGAATTAAGTATATAGAATTAAGTATTAAGATAACGAGTTTAAACCTGACAGGTTTAATTACGCAAAAGTAAATAAAGACACAGTTTTGTCATTTCGACGAAGGAGAAATCTCCACAAGTAGCTCCACACAGAAAGGCTACCAATCTTTGTAGAATATCGCACGGAGATTCCTCCTTCGTCGGAATGACAAAAAAACTAAAAATAAAATAATGTTTAAAACCAATCATATTCAGCAATTTTTCAACTTTCGACTTTCGACTTTCGACTTTTTGACTGTAATTTTACTATTCACAACTTACACGCAAGCCCAATCCGTAACAGGAGAGCCAGCGGGAGTTCCGGAATTGCATAAAAAATACGAATTTGCTCCTTGGGAAGATCCAACAATTACAAGTATTAACAGACAGCCATCAAGAGCAACTGCTTATTCATATGCAAGTGTAGAAGACGCTCTAAAAGGCGACAGAACCAAAAGCCGAATCCAAATGCTAAACGGCGATTGGGATTTTAAATATGCTGTAAACCTAAAAGAAGCTTCTAAAGATTTCTATAAAAATACCGTCTCAGGTTGGGATAAAATTGAAGTCCCTTCCAATTGGGAAATGAAAGGATACGATAACCCAATTTATAAAAGTGCCGTTTATCCGTTTAGACCTATAAATCCGCCTTATATTCCTAAAGATTATAACGGAGTTGGTTCGTACCAAAGAAGTTTTACTGTTCCGGAAAACTGGAAAGATATGACTGTGACGTTACATTTTGGAGCTGTAAGTTCAGGTTTTGAAGTTTGGCTAAACGGAGAATTTTTAGGTTATGGCGAAGACAGTTTTCTGCCATCAGAATTTGACATTACACCCTATTTAAAAGCGGGAGAAAATGTAGTTTCAGTTCGTGTAATTCGTTGGACCGATGGTTCTTATTTAGAAGATCAGGATCATTGGCGCATGAGCGGCATCCAGCGTGAAGTTTTCATTATGGCTGAGCCAAAATTGCGTATTCAGGATTTCTTTGTTCAAACCAAATTAGACAAACAATACACAGATGCGATTTTTAAATTGCGTCCAAAAGTGGAGAACTTGACTGGAGCAAAAATCAAAGATTATACAATGAATGTTCAGTTGTACGATGCCAATAATACGGCAATGTTCAAAGAACCGCTTCAAAGACCTGTAATTGATTTAATTAACGAAAGTTATCCTCGTTTGGATAATGTACGTTTTGGATTCTTTCAGGAAACGATCAAAAATCCAAAAAAATGGAGTTCAGAAGAGCCGAATTTATATACAATGGTTATTTCGATAAAAGATAAAAACGGAAACGTTACCGAAGCCAAAAGCTGTAAAGTAGGTTTCCGTTCTATTGAATTCTCCAAGGAGAACGGAAAAATGCTCATCAACGGAAAAGAAACTTATGTATATGGCGTAAACCGTCACGATCATCATCCAACAAGAGGAAAAGCCGTTACCAGAGAAGATATCAAACAAGATATTACCACGATTAAAAAGTTCAATTTCAATTTTATACGTACAAGCCATTACCCAAACGATCCTTATTTCTACGAATTATGCGATCAATACGGAATCATGGTTATGGACGAAGCCAATCAGGAAACACATGGAATAGGCGGTAAATTAAGCAACGATCCGCTTTGGACAAATGCTTATATGGAAAGAATGATTCGTATGGTCGAAAGAGATAAAAACCATCCGTCTGTCGTAATGTGGAGTTTAGGAAATGAGGGAGGAAAAGGACCGAACCATTCGGCAATGTCAGGCTGGGTTCACGATTTTGATATTACACGTCCGGTTCATTACGAACCAGCACAGGGAAATGCCAAATTAGATGGATATATTGATCCGCTTGATCCGGGATATCCAAAAACAATCGATCACGCGTATCGATTTGAAAATCCGCAGGATGATTCATATGTTGATATGGTCAGCCGTTTTTATCCGGGCGTTTTCACACCAAAGTTTTTAGTAGATCAAAAGAAAGATACTCGTCCGATTATTTTCGTTGAATACTCTCATGCAATGGGGAATTCAGTTGGAAATTTAAAAGAATTATGGGATGAATTCCGTTCGCTTCCAAGAGTGATCGGAGGCTGTATTTGGGAATTTAAAGATCAGGGAATCGTGAAATTTGATTCCAGATCAGGTCAGAATTATTTTGCTCACGGAGGAGATTTTGGCGAAAAATACCACGATGGAAACTTCAATACCAAAGGAATTGTAGATTCTAACGGAAAACCAAAAGGATCAATTTTTGAGAATAAATGGGTGTATCAGCCAGCGATTTCGACTTTAAACGGAAATCAATTAGAAATTAAAAATCGTCAGGCCGTTAAATCTTTAGAAGGATATATTCCGGTTTTAAAAGTGTTGGAAAACGGAAACGTAATCAAAACTCAGATTTTAAAACCATTTAAAGTTGAAGCAGGACAATCAACAAAATTAGATATAAGTTCTTATATTCCAAAAATGAAAGCCGATGCGGAATATATTTTAAATATAGAATTCCAGCTTTCAAAAGATGAACTTTGGGCTTCAAAAGGTTACGCTGTCGCGGAAGATCAGTTTATATTGAAAAAGAAAGAAGCCGTTTCTCCAGAATCTAAAAAAGAAACTTTAAACGTTTCAGAATCTGATTCTGATTTCAAAATCAAAGGAAAAGCTTTTGATATTACAATTGGAAAAACAAACGGAGCTTTGAGTTCTTATATTTTCAATGGAGAAGAACAAGTTTTCGCACCTTTATTGCCAAACTTTGTAAGACCGCTTACAGACAACGACAAACGCGGATGGAAATCGCAAAAGTTGTTGAAACAATGGTATAAAGCAAAACCAAAATTGGTTAACATTTCAATTGATAAATCAGCTTCAGAAATCAAAATTACAAGCGATTACGAAATTATAAAAGACAGTGCGAACGTAAAAGTAGTTTACAACATTTTACCAAACGGATTAATAAAAGTAGATTACAGCTTAAAAGCATCAAACAAATTACCAAACATTCCAAAAATCGGAATGCAGATGGGAGTTCAGAGAAAATTCGACCAAATTTCATGGTACGGAAAAGGAGAATTAGAAAATTACAGCGACAGAAGTTTTGGTTCGTTTGTTGGGAAATATTCGCTTCCAATAAATCATTTTATCGAACATTATCCAAAACCGCAAGAAAACGGAAACAGATGTGATGTAAGATGGATGGCATTAAGCACTCCGCAGAAAAACAACGGATTTTTAGTAGTAAACGATACCAAAGTTTTAAGCATGAGCGCATGGCCATATACACAGGAAAACTTAAGTTCATCTGGTCATACATACGATTTGAAAGATCCGGGATTTTTAACTATAAATATCGATCTAATCCAAATGGGAGTTGGAGGAAATGATAGCTGGACGATTGTAGCGCAGCCATTAGAACAATATCAGATTAAATCTGGAAATTACGAGTACAGTTTCTATTTGACGCCTTTCAGCGGTTCAAAAAATCAATTGGAAAGTAGTTTGAAGAAGTTTAAGTATTGATAATTGATAATTGATAATTGATAATTTTAAAATTAAGAACTATAAATTAAAGATACAGTTTGTCATTTCGAGGAACGAGAAATCACACAAGAAATTCGACAAAGATTATGAACATAGCCCGAGGTTTCAACCTCGGGAAACGTATGTTGAAATCCCGTTACGTCCCAATGGTTGAAACCATTGGCTATGTTTATAATAACAAATAATATATCAAACCCGACAGGTTTCAAAAACCTGTCGGGTTTACAAACGAAATAAAACAAAGAATAATGTTTCAAAAAAAACACCTCTTTTTTATTCTTCTCTTAGCGAGTTTCGTCTCTGCACAGGAAGTCCATAAAAAAGAAACCAACTTTCAGCCAACATTAGAATCCTCAAGACCTTGGGTATATTGGTATTGGATGAAATCGGCGTATTCTAAACCCGGAATCACAGCCGATTTGGAAGCCATGAAACAAGCCGGAATTGCGGGTGCATATTTAATGACCATTAAAGGGCCAGCAAATCCGCCTTTGATAGATCCGCCAGTTTTACAGTTGACGCCAGAATTTTGGGATATGATTCATTGGGCTTTTAAAGAAGCAGATCGTTTAGGATTGAAACTAGCTTTTCACGGAGCTGACGGATTTGCGGTTGCAGGCGGTCCGTGGATTACACCAGAAATGTCGATGCAGAAAGTTGTCTGGTCAACGACTGAAATTTTAGGTGGAAAAAAAGTGGCGCTGAAATTGCCAGTTCCAGCACATTACAAAGACTATTATAAAGACATTGCCACTTTTGCTATTCCGATTAAAGAATACCAAATTACTTCGCAGATACAACTGCCAAAAGTAACCACATCAAACAATACAGATGCATCGTTTTTGGCTGATCCTAAAAAAGACGAAAACTTCAAGTTTGCTGATGCAGGTTGGATTCAGTACGAATTTGCTCAGCCTTTTACGTGCAAATCTATTGTCATTGAAACCAAAGGAAGAGATTTTCAGGCACAGCGTCTGATTGTCGAAGTAAGCGATGACGGAATCAATTTTAGATTTCACGAAAGAATGATTGCGCCACGTCACGGCTGGCAGGATATGGATTTCCCAAATACACATACTATTACGCCAGTTACAGCAAAATATTTCCGATTTGTTTATGATCCAAAAGGAACAGAACCCGGAGCAGAAGATTTGGATTTTGCGAAATGGAAACAAAACCTGAAAGTAAGTAAAATTACGCTTTCAAATCAGTCGTTGATTAATAATTACGAAGGAAAATCAGGAGCAATTTGGCGCTTGACTCCGCAGACTACTGAAAAAGAAATTCCAAATTCTGATGCATTCAAAAAATCAGAAATTATCAATATCTCCAATTTTGTTGATGCCAATGGAAATCTCAATTGGAAAGCTCCAAAAGGAAAGTGGAAAATTATCCGAATGGGACATACTTCTACAGGGCATGAAAATGCCACTGGCGGAGCAGGAAAAGGATTGGAAGTAGATAAATTTAACCCCGAATTAATTCGTTTTCAGTTGGATCATTGGTTTGGAGAAGCCGTTCGCTCTGCTGGGCCAGAATTGGCTTCGAAAGTTCTTGAAATCCTTCATTTTGACAGTTGGGAATGTGGAAGTCAAAATTGGTCTTCGGTTTTTCAAGCTGAATTTAAAAAGAGACGTGGTTATGATATTATAGAATATCTGCCAGTTATGGCTGGAATTCCAGTAGAAAGTGCCGATTTTTCAGAGAAAGTTTTATACGATATTAGAAAAACAATTGCCGATTTAGTTGCCGATAATTTCTACGGAACTGTAGCGCAAATCGCCAAAGAAAACAACATAAAATTAAGCGCCGAGAATGTAGCGCCAGTTGTAACAAGCGATGCATTGCTTCATTATAAATATGTCGATTATCCAAGCGGGGAATTTTGGTTGAAAAGCCCAACGCACGATAAACCTTTTGATATGGTCGATGCCATTTCTGGCGGACATATTTACGGAAAAGATATTATTCAGGCAGAATCTTTTACGGCTCTGCGAATGGATTGGGACGAACATCCGGGAAATCTAAAAACAACCGCAGACCGCAATTATGCTTTGGGAATTAACCGTTTATTCTATCACGTTTTTGTCCACAATCCGTGGACGGACAGAAAACCGGGAATGACTTTAGACGATATCGGAACTTTTTTCCAAAGAGACCAAACTTGGTGGAAACCTGGGCAAGCGTGGTTTGATTATTGCCAAAGAGTACAGTTTCAATTGCAAAAAGGAAAACCTGTAATTGATCTGGCAGTTTTTATCGGCGAAGATTTTCCTTCCCGTTCTTTTGTACCTGATCGTTTGGTGCCGTTTATTCCGAATGTTTTCGGAAAAGAAAGATTGGAAAGCGAGAAAATCCGTTTAGAAAATGAAGGTCAGCCAACGGCCAAAATGCCAAAAGAAGTGACGTATTCTAAAAATATAACCGATTTATCACAATGGATTAACTCGCTAAATGGTTATCAATATGATTCATTTAATGCCGATGTTTTGATTAACCGTGCGAAAGTTCAGAACGGTAAAGTAACATTTGATGGTGGAATTGAATATGGAGCTTTATTCTTCCCTGGAAGTCATAAAATGGCACCGAATAAAATTTTGTCTTTGGCTTCCGCCGAAAAAATACTGAAATTGATTAAAGACGGAGCAACGATTTTTGTAGATGAAAAACCGAATCTTCAGCCAGGAATTCAATCAGAAACCGATCAAAAGAAATGGCAAAATGTAATTGATGAAATTTGGAATAACAACAATTCTTCAACATGGAAAATAGGAAAAGGAACAGTTGTTAAATTACCGTATTTAGGAAGTGATTTTGCTTCAATCGGAATTACACAAGACGTTTATTTTCCAAATTTAAACCGAGCTGATTCAGAAACATTGGCTTGGGCGCATCGTAAATCGGATACCGAAGATATTTATTTCATTTCTAATCAAAAAGGAGAAAAAAGAACATTTGATGCTTCTTTCAGAATAGCTGGAAAAGCTCCTAAATGGTATAATCCTGTAACAGATCAAACTTCGGCTTTATCCAATTGGAAAATAGAAAACGGAAGATCAATTGTTTCGATAAGTTTAGATGCGAACGAATCTGGTTTTGTGATTTTTAAAGAAGTAACAAAAGAAGTTTTAGCTCAAGGAAAATCATCTGAGTTTGAAAAAGTTCAGACTTTAGATGAAAACTGGGAATTGCAGTTTGATCCTGAGTTTAAAGGCCCAAAAGAAGTGGTAAAAACAAACAAACTTTTTGATTGGAGTGCTTCAAATAATGATCAGATTAAGTATTATTCAGGAACTGTTATTTACAAAAAAGAGTTCGTTTGGAAAGGAAAAGACACCAGTAAAATTTGGTTAGATTTAGGTGAAATCTCAAATATAGCTGAAATCAAAATCAATGGAAAAGACTGCGGAACGCTTTGGACTTTTCCTTTCAAAACAGATATTTCAAAAGCTTTGCAAAAAGGAAAAAATACAATAGAAATTAAAATCACAAATACCTGGAGAAACAGATTAATTGGCGATCAAAAATTGCCAAAAGAAGAAAGGTTAACGTGGACAACAGCGCCGTTTCGATTAGAAGGAGAACCTTTGTTGAAAGCTGGATTATTGGGGCAGGTTACAGTTTTACAGGAAAAATAAATGTTAGCCACAGATTAAAATGATTATTTGGATTGTCACCCTGAGCGAAGTCGAAGGGCATTTCAATTGGAATCGGGCTTCGACTTCGCTCAGCCTGACATAACTAAAACTAATAATCCTTTTTAATCTTTTAATCTATGGCAAAAAATAAATAAAAAATGAAAAAATCAATTATTGCATTATTAACGATTTTAGCAACTCTTCAAATCAATGCCAAAATCAAATTGCCAGCATTGTTTTCTGATAACATGATGTTACAGCAAAAATCTAACGCACCAATTTGGGGCTGGGCGGAAAAGAACGCTAACATCGTAATCAAAACTTCTTGGGATTCTAAAACCTACAAGGTAAAAACAGATGCTTCAGGTAAATGGAAAACAGAATTAAAAACGGTTTCCTTTGGTGGCCCATATACCATTGAAGTTTCAGAAGGAAACGAAAAAGTAACCATCAAAAATGTTTTATTGGGTGAAGTTTGGCTTTGTTCAGGGCAGTCCAATATGGAAATGCCTTTGAAAGGATTTCAAGGTCAGCCCGTTAAAAATGGAAACGAAATTATCGTAAGATCAACCAATAAAAACATTCGATTGATTACGATTCCAAGAGCGACAGTTTTAGAACCTTTGCAGGATTTTGAAGGAAAATGGGAAGAAGCATCTCCAAAATCAACATCCAATTTTAGTGCAACGGCTTGGTATTTTGGATCGCTTTTACAGGAAGTTTTAAATGTTCCTGTTGGATTGATTCATGTTTCTTACGGAGGTTCGAGCATGGAAGCGTGGATGAATCAGGAAATGCTGAAAGATTTTACAAGTGCTAAAATTCCGACCACAAAAGAAGAATTGGCAAAAGACCCAAACCGTGTTCCGACGACTTTGTTTAACGGAATGCTTTCGCCTGTAATTGGTTACGGAATCAAAGGTTGTATTTGGTACCAAGGAGAATCGAATTACGAAAGAGCAAATGAATATAAGGCTTTAATGAAAAAAATGGTAAGTAGTTGGAGAACGTTGTGGAATCAAGGAGATTTTCCGTTTTACTATGCGCAGATCGCACCGTTTAATTATGCTTCTTTTCATCCAAAAGATTATTTGGAAAAATACAATTCAGCTTATTTGAGAGAAGCGCAGTTTAAGGCTTCGAAGGAAATTCCGAATTCAGCAATGGCAGTTTTAATTGATGTTGGAGAAGAAAACAATATTCATCCAATGGATAAAGAAAAAGGCGGAAACCGTTTGGCTTTTCAGGCTTTGGCAAGAACTTACGGAATTGAAGGTTTCGAATTCGAAAGTCCGAAATACAAATCAATGGAAATAAAAGATGGCGCTGTAACGGTTTCTTTTGATGATGTTGCAAACGGAATTACATCTTATGATAAAGAAGTAACTGGTTTTGAAATAGCAGGAGAAGACAAAGTTTTTTATCCAGCTAAAACTGTGGTCAGAAGAAAATCAGTGGTTTTGACTTCTGATAAAGTGAAAAATCCAGTTGCTGTTCGCTATTTATGGAAAGACTTTGTAAAAGCGGAATTGTTTAGTGCAGGTGGTTTGCCAGTTTCTTCGTTTAGAACAGACGAATGGTAATTGTGAATTGTTAATTGTGAATGATTAATGATGAGTTTAACGACTAGTTTGTCATTTCGACGAAGGAGAAATCTTCGCAAGTAGTTTCGAAATCTTTGTCGATCATGCAACGAAGATTTCTCCTTCGTCGAAATGACAAAAAAACTTTAAAAAGAGTAAAATTGAAATACATCAAATACATACTTCTCTTCACAACGCTTTGCATTAAAGCGCAAATTCCTATGCTTGATAATTACAATCAGGTTTGGACAACTCAAAGCAATAATTCATCAGAATCTATGCCTTTGGGAGGCGGAGATATTGGTATGAATGTTTGGGTAGAGAAAGGGGATTTGTATTTCTATTTTTCGCGAAGCGGAACTTTTGATGAGCATAATACTTTATTGAAATTAGGAAGAGTAAAAGTGACTTTAAGTCCGAATCCTTTTGAAGGAAAAGAAGGGTTTCATCAGGAATTGAAACTGAAAGATGGTTATGTTTTAGTTGGGCAAAACAACACAAAAATAAAACTTTGGGTTGATGTTTTTAAACCGATAATTCATGTTGATTTAGAAAGTAAAAATCCGTTGAAAATGACTGCTTCTTACGAAAGCTGGCGTTATCAAAACCGCTATCCGAAAGGAAAAGAAAACAACGCGAATTCCTATAAATGGGCGCCTCAGGGGGAACTTATTACGTATAAAGATTCTATTTCGTTTGAAAATAATGGTATCAAATTTTATCACAGAAACAGAGAAAATACGGTTTTTGATGTAGCAGTAAAACAGCAAAAAATGGAATCGGTTAAAGACCAAATGCTAAACCCGATTGCGAATTTGACTTTCGGCGGATTTATGAAAGGCGATAATCTAAAACCAGACGGAACATATCTTGGAAAATATCAGGATACCGATTTTAAAGGTTTTAATTTAACAAGCATTAAACCATCCAAAAAACATTCTTTAGAAATTTATTTAAACACCAATCAATCTGATTTTTCTACTTGGGATAATGGATTGAAAAGTTTCATTTCGGCAAATAAAAATACAGCAAAACAAGCAGAAAAAAACACTCAAAAATGGTGGAATAATTTCTGGAATCGCAGTTTTATTTTCACTCAAAAAAATCAGTCAACTGCCAAAGATTCGGTGTATCAGATCGGGCAGAATTATCAATTGTTTCGATATATGTTGGGATGCAATGCGTATGGAAAATATCCAACCAAATTCAACGGCGGACTTTTTACAGTTGATCCTGTTCATACTAATAAAGACCTGAATTTTACGCCTGATTTTAGAAATTGGGGAGGAGGAACGATGACGGCTCAAAACCAAAGATTGGTTTATTTCCCGATGGTAAAAAGTGGTGATTTTGATATGATGAAATCACAATTGGATTATTATTTGAGTTTGCAGAAAAATGCTGAATTACGATCTAAAGTATATTGGAAACATAATGGAGCATCATTCACCGAGCAACTAGAAAACTTCGGCTTGCCAAATCCAGCTGAATACGAATGGAAGCGTCCTGCAGATTACGATCCGGGAATGGAGTACAATGCTTGGCTCGAATACGAATGGGATACTGTTTTGGAATTCTGTCAAATGATGCTGCAGCAGAAAGATTATGCAGGAGAAGACATTCAAAAATACAATCAATTCATCATCAGCTGTCTTCGTTTTTTCGATGAACATTATCAATACTTAGCAAAACAACGAGGCAGAAAAGCTTTAGATGGAAACGGAAAATTAGTTCTTTTTCCAGGTTCAGGGGCTGAAACTTATAAAATGGCGAATAATGCCAACAGCACAATTTCAGCTTTGCAAGTTATTACAGAAAACCTTTTAAACCTTTCAGGAAATCAATTGTCAAAAGAAGACGTTGAATATTTAAAAGCATTTCAAACCAGAATTCCGCCTTTAAATTTCGGGCAGATTGAAAATCATAAAGTTTTACTTCCTGCTAAAACTTGGGAAAGAGTCAATAATTCAGAAGTTCCACAATTGTATCCTGTTTATCCGTGGGGAATTTATGGTGTTGGAAAACCTGATTTGGAAACGGCTTTAAATACATGGAAATACGATCCAGATGCTTTAAAATTTAGAAGTCATGTAAGTTGGAAACAAGATAATATTTTCTCCGCTCGTTTGGGGTTAACCGAAGAAGCGATGAAATACAATACACTTAAAATGGCCAATTCAGAAAGACGTTTTCCAGCTTTTTGGGGACCTGGTTTTGATTGGGTTCCAGATCATAATTGGGGCGGATCGGGAATGATTGGCATGCAGGAAATGCTTTTGCAGGAAGCAGACGGGAAAATCTATCTTTTCCCAGCGTGGCCAAAAGATTGGAACGTTCATTTTAAATTACACGCCAAACAAAATACAACAATTGAAGCCGAACTCGTGAATGGAGAATTGAAGGTTTTAAAAGTAATTCCAGAAGAAAGAAAAAAAGACATTATAAATCTGCTAGGAAAATCTGAAGCAGAGAAAACAAAATTAAACTAACTATTGCTAATTAAAATGATAAAGAAATTAATAAGTGGTGCTGTTTTGTCCATGCTTTTAACCACAAATGGACAAGCACAATCAGTTCAAAATACTGATAAACAAATCGTAAAAGTTGACTTTGATTTTTTTCAAAGAAGACTAGAAGAAGTTCATGATCCAAGTTATGATTCGTGGGTAATTAACGAAGGAAAAGAAGCCGAAAAATCATTTAATAATGTATCTTTTAAGTTAAAAGGAAACTTTACTTCAAAATGGTACAAAGTCGGAATGAGTGCTCCACATTACAATAGATTAGGAAGTGATGGATTGGTTACGGCTGAAAATTTAGAATTGAAAATCAGCGGACTGAAAGCTGGGAAACATACGCTTTTGACATTTCATAACGCTTTTGATGTCATTACAGGAAAAACTTTTTCTCCGATAAAAATCTACGTAAACGGAAAACTTCAGGAAACCGTAAATGCAAGTCAGAGAGCCAATGCTAAAATTGATGCTTCTATGGCATATATTACTTTTAATGCTGAAAAAGGAAAAGATGTAATTGTTCGTTTTGAAATTGATCCAACTTCAAACCCAGATATTATAAAACAGATTGTAATCAACGGTTTTGAAATTGATACGCCAAATTTAATGAATCAGGCCAGAACTCCAGAACCAAAAAACAGAGACGAACATGTTGAAGTGGGTAAAACTTTAACTCTAAAATGGGATGCTGTAAAAAACGTAGCATCGCATAAAATTTATTTTGGTGAAGATAAAAATGCGGTAGAAAACGCAACAGAATCTTCAAAAGAATTTAAAGGAAAACTAACTGAGAAATCGTATTCAGTTTCTGATTTATACAGCGGGACAACGTATTACTGGAGAGTAGATGAAGTCGATGCTAAAGGTGAAGTTACTCAAGGTAATGTTTGGTCGTTTAAACCGGCACAATTAGCATTTCCGGGAGCTGAAGGTTACGGACGTTATGCAGTTGGAGGACGGGGCGGAAAAGTAATTGAAGTGACTAATCTAAATGATGACGGACCAGGAAGTTTACGTGATGCGATCAATCAGGAAATTGGACCAAGAACGATTGTTTTTACTGTTTCGGGAAATATTAAACTAGAATCGAGATTAGTGGCAAATCAGCCCTATATCACTATTGCGGGACAAACTGCTCCTGGTGAAGGAATTACGATTAGCAGAGCTCCAATAGGTTTGACAGGAAATGATGGTGTCATGAGATTTTTAAAAGTTCGTATCGGTGGAGGCAGAACATTCGACGGAATGGGATTAACGGGTGCAGATCACAGTATTATTGATCACTGCTCTATAAGCTGGACAATTGATGAATCGTTTAGTTCACGTGGAGCGCATCACATTACATTACAGAGAACTTTAATTTCTGAAGCGTTAAATGTTGCCGGACATGGTAAATATGAAGCTGGAAAAATGCACGGTTACGCTGCTACAATTGGCGGCGATATCGGAAGTTTTCATCATAACTTATTAGCTCACAATTATGGACGTAACTGGAGTATTGGCGGTGGTTTAAGTGGTGACGGATTCTACACTGGAAGATTGGATATTACAAATAATGTAGTGTACAATTGGGGAAAAAGAGCAACAGACGGTGGTGCAAACGAAGTTAATTTTGTAAATAATTACTATAAACCAGGTGCTTCAACTGCAATTTTTGTGGCGCTAAATGCACAGCATGAAGGGGTTGGAAAAGGTATGCAGCGTTATTATTTTGACGGAAATGTTATGCCGGGTTACTTCGATGAGAAATCTCAGGATAAAGGTAGAAAATCGACTATAAGTCATAACGAAAAGGTAGAATATGAAACTTTTGTAGACAAACCATTTTTTCCTTCTTATGTAGAAACGCAATCAGCTAAAGCAGCTTATAAAAATGTGCTTTCAGATGTTGGTGCTAATCAGCCGTTTTTTGATAAACATGATAATAGAATTGTAGAGGAAACTTTAAAGGGAACTTTCACTTACAAAGGAAGCAAAAGCGGTTTAGGCGGTATGATCGATAACGAACAAGATGCAGGCGGATGGCCAAATTTTGCTTCAGAAACTCGTCCGACAGATTGGGATACAGATCATGACGGTTTGCCAAACTGGTGGGAAAAAGCTTTTGGCTTAAACGAAAATTCGAAAGCTGGAGATTTCTCAGATGCGAATCAAGATACAGATAAAGACGGATTTACGCAGTTGGATAATTATTTAGACTGGCTGGCTCAACCTCATTATTTTGTGAATTCAGGAGAGAAAAAGACTTTAAGTGCTGCAGATTATTTCAAAGGATACGAAAACAAACCAGCGTATACTTTCTCTGATCTTAAAAATGGAAAAGTGGTTTTAAAAGGAAAAGAAATTCAGTTTACAGCTGTTGAAAAAAGATTTGCTTCTTTCGTTCTAACGGTAAAAGATGCAGATGGAGATTCAATGAGCAGAACCATTAATTTCTTTATTAAATAAAAAAATGGGTTTGCCACGAATTACACGAATTGCACTAATTTTTTCTTTTTCTTGCCACAGATTAAAAGGATTAAATTGATTTTATACTAAATAATCTGTGCTAATTCTTTTAATCTGTGGCAAAAAACTAATTCGTGGAAATTAGTGTAATTCGTGGCAAACAAAAAATAAATTCAAAATGAAAAAGAACATCATCATATCCTCTTTATTTCTTTCAACCGTAATCTTTGCGCAGAACAAAGGTTTGGTTGCCAATTCAGAAAGTCCTTATTCGAAATTACAGAGTGTTGGTTTGCAAGATGTAAAATGGACAAACGGTTTTTGGAAAGAACAATTTGATGTAGAAACCAAAAATACTTTGCCATATATGTGGGATTTGTATCATAACGATGAGATTTCGCATGCTTACAAAAACTTCGAAATTGCGGCAGGTTTAAGCAAAGGAACTTTCAAAGGGCCTTCGTTTCATGATGGTGATTTCTATAAGATTTTTGAGGGAATGGCAGCGACTTATGCTGTCACAAAAGATAAAAAACTCGATGCTGAAATGGATAAAGCCATTACGCTTTTCGCGAAAGTACAGCGCAAAGACGGTTATATTCATACGCCAGTTTTAATCGACGAACGTTGGGGAACTTTAGGGCCAGAAGAAGTGAAAAAACAATTGGGTTTTGAGAAATACAATATGGGACATTTAATGACTGCAGCCTGTATTCATTATCGTGCGACAGGAAAAACAAATTTCCTAAATATTGCAAAAGGTGTTGCCGATTTCTTGTATGATTTCTACAAAAAAGCTTCACCAGAATTGGCTCGAAATGCCATTTGTCCGTCTCATTATATGGGAATTGTCGAAATGTACAGAACGACCAAAAATCCGAAATACTTAGAATTGGCTAATAATCTAATTGATATTAAAGGAACTACAAATGACGGAACCGATGATAATCAAGATAGAGTTCCGTTTAGACAGCAGACAACTGCAATGGGGCATGCTGTAAGAGCGAATTATCTTTACGCTGGAGTTGCCGATTTGTATGCCGAAACAGGAGAAAAGAAATTATTAGACAATTTAGAATCGATTTGGGATGATGTAACCTATCGTAAAATGTACATTACTGGCGGTTGTGGATCTTTATATGATGGCGTTTCGCCAGACGGAACTTCTTATGATCCAACTGTAGTTCAGAAAATTCATCAGGCTTACGGAAGACCTTTTCAACTGCCAAATGCAACAGCTCATACTGAAACCTGTGCTAATATTGGAAATGTTTTATGGAATTGGAGAATGCTTCAAATTACGGGAGATGCCAAATATGCTGATATTATAGAATTAGCTCTTTATAACAGTGTACTTTCTGGAATGGATTTAGAAGGAGAAAAATTCTTGTATAACAATCCGCTGAATGTTTCTAATGATTTGCCATTTCATCAACGTTGGGGGAATGAGCGTGAAGGATATATTGCCTTATCCAACTGTTGTGCACCAAACGTAACGAGAACAATTGCTGAAGTTGGAAATTATGCTTACAATATTTCGAAAGAAGGTTTGTATGTGAATTTATATGGAAGTAATCAATTGAAAACAAAATCTTTAAACGGAGAAGAAATCGAAATTGAACAGCAAACCAATTATCCGTGGGACGGAAAAATAACTTTGAAAATTGTGAAAGCTCCAAAAGATTTACAAAATTTCTTTTTAAGAATTCCGGGTTGGAGTCAGAATGCTGAAATTTTGATAAACAATTCAAAAATTAATGATAAAATTGTTTCAGGAACTTATTTGAAATTAAATCAGAAATGGAAAAAAGGAGATGTAATCGAATTGAATTTTCCAATGCCGGTTGAGTTAATGGAAGCGAATCCGTTGGTTGAAGAAGTTAAAAATCAGGTCGCTGTAAAAAGAGGACCTTTGGTATATTGCTTAGAATCTGATCAGCTTCCTGCGAAAGTAAGTGTAAATGATGTGGCTTTAAATTTGAAATCGAATTTCGCAACAAACAATTTCATATTGAATAATAGAAATTTAGTAAGCATTGATGCTGAAGCCGTTATAAATTCAAATAATTCATGGAATAAAACGTTGTACAAACCGCTTTCTTCTAAAAATGCAGATGCTGTACAAGTAAAATTGATTCCGTATTTTGCATGGGGAAATAAAGGAAAAGGGGAGATGACGGTTTGGATGTCGCACTAAATTTTGGACGCGGATGAAACGGATTGCCCTTGGCAAAACGCGGATTTAAACGGATTTTTAATTTTTGTCAAAGATATTAATCGCTCAGTTTGTCATTTCGACGAAGGAGAAATCTTCGCAAGTAGCT
>NZ_JBQEMU010000002.1:193382-317251 GCF_052044235.1 Flavobacterium sp. 22659 | reverse complement strand
GTTTCTAGTGTGATTCCTCGTTCCTCGGAATGACAAAAAACGAAATAAATAAAAAACATATGAAATACATTCTAACCTTATTTTTAATAACAACACTTTCAATATCAGCTCAAACGCTCGATAATAAATTAGCATTAACCGTTGCACAGGACGGTTCTGGAGATTTCAAAACGATTCAGGAAGCGGTGAATAATGTAAAAGACAATTCAGAGAAACGTGTTGTAATTATTATAAAGCCTGGAAAGTATGTTGAGAAATTGGAAATTCCAGCTTCAAAACCCTTTATTACTTTAAAAGGTTTGGACAGAAATAAAACGATTATTTCATTTGATGATTATTCTGGAAAACCGCTTCGAGAACCAGATTCATCGGGGAAAAAAGAATTTGGAACAGGAACTTCGTATTCTTTCATGATTAAAGGAAATGATTGTACGCTTGAAAATCTTACTGTAGAAAATACGGCGGGACGAGTAGGGCAGGCGGTTGCACTTCACATTAAAGGCGATAGAGTAATTGTGAAGAATTGCAATCTTTTAGCCAATCAGGATACGCTTTATTTATCTGAAGGAAATACAAGAACTTATTTCGAAAATTGTTTTATCAATGGTACAACCGATTTTATTTTCGGAGCCGCAACAGCTTATTTTTATAAATGTACTATTGAAAGTTTAGTGAATTCTTATATCACGGCAGCTTCAACTCCGCAAGGACAGGCTTATGGTTTTGTTTTTGCTGATTGTAAGCTTACTGCAAAAGATAAATCAGTAGACAAAGTATTTCTAGGAAGACCTTGGAGACCTTATGCACAAACTGTTTTTATTAATACTGATATTGGTTCGCATATTATTCCAGAAGGTTGGAATGCCTGGATAGATACTCGATTTCCAGATAAAGATAAAACCGCTTATTATGCTGAATATGGAAGTAAAGGTTCGAGTGCAAAAGATTTGTCTCAACGTGTTTCTTGGTCGCATCAATTAACGAAAGATGATATAAAAAAATACAATAAAGATTTAGTTTTTAACGGATGGGATCCGGCCAAATAAATTTAAAATTGAACTATCCTACCTGTATTTATGTGTATAAACCACACTAAAATTAAAATTTCTCTTCAAAAATCTCGTGAAGGCCTATCATAAAAGGCATTCAAAAAAAATATTGGTCAGAATTTACGTTTAAAAAAAATATTTTTTTATGAAATATTTAAGAATTGATTTTTATATCAAATCTTTAATTTTCTTGTAAGTTTTTTACTTTAAATTACAATTCCAGCTGTAAATGTGTAAGCTTTTTTTGAAGAATTTCAATAAAGTTAACCCGCTCAAAAACAGTAACTAATTAGTGTAATTTGCATTAAAAATAGATAAATTTTGTTTTTGATGCGTTTTCTTCGATTTTTAATTGAAAAGGCATTCTTCTATTTGATTATACTCAAACATTTTCTCTGTTTTTTCTATTTAGCTCACTTATTCTTTCAATTTTTTATTAATATTGTTTTTTTGAGTTGTTTTTTTTTAGATAATGCCATTAAAACAGGATAGAGCAGGACGGTTGTAATATATGATCGTTATATTTTTGGATTATTAAAAATAAATGTGTTTTTAACATTTAATTACAACGATTTCGTTTCTTTGAAATCTTAATAATTATTTAAGATGCATTTAAAACATGACTAACTAACAATAATAAACTAACCAAACAAAAAAGCATTTATGAAACAAGCACTTTTAAAGAGATGTAGTTTTCTTTTGTTTGCACTGATGAGTGTAATTACTTATGCTCAAACCGCAGGCACTCCAATTAAGATTACAGGTACAGTGACTGACAATTCAGGATTTCTTTTACCTGGTGTAAACGTAACTGAAAAATCGTCTAAAAACACTGTTACTACAGATTACAATGGTAAGTACCAAATTACAGTGAAGCCAGGAGCAACATTGGTTTTTTCTTTTATTGGTATGAAGAAAGTAGAAATTCCACTAGCAGGACGTACTACTCTTAATGCTAAATTACAAGAAGATTCTAATGAGTTAAATGATATTGTGGTTGTGGCATATGGTACTCAAAAGAAACAAAAATTAACAGGAGCGATTGCTACAATAAAACCAGATGAAATTCAGGATTTACCTGTCTCAAACTTGGGTGAATCTTTAAGAGGTTTAACTCCGGGATTAAATGTATCTGGTGGTTCTGGTCGTCCAGGGGTTGGAGCTGATGTCTCGATACGTCAATCTTTTGGTTTTTCTAAAGATGGAAACACTACTATTCCATTGATTGTAATTGATGATATGGTGCAGATTGATCCAACAACAGGATTAGCTACACTTGAAACATTTAATAGATTAGATCCTTCAGAAATTGAAAGTATTACAGTTTTAAAAGACGGTTCTGCAGCTATTTATGGTTCTCGTGCTTCACAAGGAGCTATCATTGTAAAAACTAAAAGAGGTCAAGATGGTAAATTAAAGTTTAACTATTACAGCCAGTCAGCATTTAATGATGCTGTAAGTCATAGTAAAGTAATGAGTGCTTATGACCACGGAATTTGGAAAAACAGATTTTTGAATTCTAATCTTGATCCTGATAAATCTAAATATTTTTCTGCAGAAGAATTAGAGCAGATGAAAGGATTAGATTATGATTGGTTGAAAAAGGCATGGAAACCAGCTTTTCAACAAAGACACTCATTGAGTGCAAGTGGAGGTAATGATAAAGCGACATATTTTGCAGGTATAACTTATTTTGATCAGGGAGCTAACCTTGGTGAACAAGATTATAAAAAATGGAATTTCCGTACTGGTTTAACAGCTAAGCTGGCTAAAGATTTTGAACTTTCTGCTGCAATCTCAGCAAATACGGTTGATACTAGAAAATCATTTTCTAAAGCTTCTGCAAACATCAGCGATTCAAGTTTTGGTGGAGCAGGAGGTGGAGAGCAGGCAGATTATGGATATTTACTGCATATGCCAAGATATATTCCATGGTCTACTACTGTAGAAGGTAAAGAGTATTGGCTGTCTCCAATCGCTCGTACAGATCGAAACTTACAAAGTGCAAACGCAAATAATACTATAGCAGGATGGAATTATTTTGCAGGATTAGACAACGGTTATCAAATTGACGAAGAATTTTCATATAATGTGAATTTATCTTTGAATTATAAAGTTTCTTTTATTAAAGGTTTGTCACTTAAGGGAAGTTATGCCAGAAGCCAGTCAAGCGCTAATTCTGAGCAAGTACAATTACCATATGATTTAGCCAGAATTAGAAATTATGAAACAATAGGAAATCACCTGGCTGGTGCTGCAGATCCAACTATTTACAATTCAGTAACTAATCCAGCGGGAGATTATCTTATAGAAACTAATGTTAGAAACTCAAGAGTTTATTATAATACAGATGTTGATAAGGTAATTCAGGCAAACTTTTTTGCAAACTATGCAAGAACTTTTGGAGATCACAGTGTTGATGCAATGTTTGGTATTGAACGTTCAGAAGCTAACTTTAAAAATACCAGATTGGCTTATGAAGGTACTTCAAAAGATTATTTAGGAAGTAATACCACTGCTGGTACAATCACAACGAACTCAACAGCAAATAAAGGAGAATCTGGAACATTTTCTTACTTAGGACGTGTAAACTACAGCTACAAAGACAAATATCTTTTGCAGTTACTTTTTAGAAGTGATGCTTCTACAAAATTTGCACCAGAAAATTATTGGGGATTTTTCCCATCAGCTCAGTTAGGTTGGGTTGTTTCAAACGAAAAATGGTTTAAAGAAGCAGTTCCGGTTATTGATAATTTAAAACTACGTTATTCTATTGGTAAAACCGGAAAAGATAACATTAAACCATGGCGCTGGCTTGTTCTTTATGATGTTATTGCTGATAAGGGTAATCAATTTGGTTCAGCAGGAGGTACTCTTGGCGGTGCTATTACACCAAGAGCAACACCTAACCCAGATATTAAATGGGATGCAACAATCAAACAAAACTTTGGTATTGATGTGAGCTTATTAAAAAATAGACTTCAGCTTACTACAGATTTTTACTATGATAAATCTACAGATATGCTGATTAGTTTAGCTGGTGAAGCAGGAACTCCAATTTCTATTGGTGGTGCTTTTGCAGAACAAAATTATGCAGATGTAAATGCATGGGGAACAGAGATTAGTTTAACTTGGAAAGACAAAATTAAAAGAGATTTAAGCTATAACGTAGGAATCAACTTTGGTTTCTCAGATAATGAATATAAAAAATATCCAACAGCACCATCTCAGCATCCATCGTATAATACTATTGAAACAGGTTATTCAACCTTTATGCCAGTATGGGGATTCAGAACTTGGAAAGGAACTTCTACAGGAGACGGTATTTTACGTACAGATGAAGATGTTACGAACTACTGGAATTATTTAGCGGCAAATGCAGCTGCAGTTGGCGGAGCTCCAAATTATTTGGGTATTAATAATGTTTCACAAATGAGAAAAGGTATGCTGGCTTATGAAGATGTTGGAGGAGCATATGATGGTACAACAAAAACTCAGGCACCTGCAGACGGACAGATTGCAAGACAATTAGATTATGTTAAATTAGCTAACAGTAACAGAACTTACGGATTCACTTCAAATTTAGGATTAAATTATAAATCTTTTTATTTTAGAACTCAGATAGCTACTACATGGGGAGGGTATAACTCAATCGACTTAGTACAACAAGGTACTGGATCTACTCAAAATGACTGGGGACATGAAGTTTTTTGGAAAGATATGTATGATGCTACTGATAATCCAAACGGAAAATATCCTAATATGGGACAACAAGGAACTGCTTTTGCTCCATCAGATTTTTGGGAACTTAGCAACTTTAGATGTGTAGTTAGAAATTTAACTGTAGGATTTGAATTGCCTCAAGAGCCTCTTAAAACAATTGGTGTACAAAGAGTTACTTTAGGAGTTACAGGAAATAACCTTTGGGATTTATACAATCCATATCCAAACCATTATCGTAATATGTACGATACATCTTCAGCAAGATATCCTACACTTAGAACATGGTCAGTTAATTTGAATGTAACATTCTAAAATTTAATCTTAAGAATTATGAAAACAAAATTTAATAAATATATATCACTGGCACTTTTACTTATTGTAGGTGCTTCGTGCAGCGATAATTTTTTAGAAGAGAAAAAGCAGTACAATTATTTTGATGATGAATTTTATCAAAGTGAAGAAAGAGTAAACTGGTATGTAAATAACGTATACTATGACTTTTTTGATGCTTACAAATCTCCAATGGGTACAGTAGTAGGTTCATTTGCTACAACTCAGGCTTCTTATACTGAAGAAGTGGGTGGAATATCAAATAATGCAAACGATAAAAGTTTTATCAACCCTAATTTTACCTGGGAAAATGCGGCTGATGCTTCTGCATACTATGGAACACCTTTAGCAGATGCTGTTAAAAATGAGCCTTACAATAGAATTAGAGATTGTAATTCTATGTTGGAAAATATAGATATTAAAGGAGCTAATTTGTCGCAGGTTTTCCGTAATCGTATAAAAGGACAGATGTATTATTTAAGAGCTATTCAGTATTTTGATTTAATGCGTACTTATGGCGGAGTTCCAATTGTAACTACAGTTGAAAATGCAACTAATAACAATCCTGCAACACAATTGCCTAGAGCTAAAGTTTCTGAAGTAGTAGCACAAATTGTAAGCGATTTAGATATGGCTGCAAGTTTATTACCTACTGCAGCAGAATGGGGAGCAGCAGAATACGGACGTTACACAAAAGGAGCTGCTTTGGCTCAAAAGTCAAGAGTATTATTAACGTATGCAAGCCCTTTATTTAATAAAAACTGGGAATCTCCAGAACGTTGGGATGCTGCGTTAAAAGCAGGATTAGAAGCGGAGACACAATTAATTGCTGCAGGACATAATTTATATGGAGCATCAGCAAGTGACTGGGCAAAGATGTTCTATATTTCTGATAATAGCTTCAATCCAGAAGCAATTACAGTTCGTTTATTAGCAAGCGGTACTACAAATCTTAATTCAAATAATTCATGGGAAAAATCTATTAGACTTGCGAGTCAGGGAGGTGCAGCTGGAAGTGGTGTGAAAGCTCCGAAAAGAATGATTGATTTATTTCCTATGGCTAACGGAAAAAGACCTACTGCAGCGAATCTATATGATCCATTCTTATTCTTTAAAGATCGTGATCCTCGTTTTTACAGAACTTTTGCATTCTCTGGAAGTTACTGGCCATATACAAACAGTGTTGCTAATACAACAACTCAGCCTACTGTATGGGCATATCGCTGGTCTACTCCAGCTGCAAATACATTTGGATTTAGTATGGGTAATGATGTTCCAAGTCCTGCTTTTGTTCGTAAAATGTCAAGTCCTACAGTTGGTAATGCGAGTAACTTTCAATATTCAGGTACAGATATCATAGATTATCGTTTCGCTGAGTTATTGTTAAACATTGCAGAATGTTATGCAGCATTAGGGCAAACAAATAACACATTAGCCTATTTAGGCAGAATTAGAAATCGTGTTGGTATTCCTGCAGCGAACAATTATGGAATAGGAACTTTAGGTAACAAATACGAAGCTCTTGAAGCTGTTTTATATGAGCGTAGAGTAGAATTAGCATATGAAGGAAAACGTTTTTGGGATATTCAAAGATGGATGTTGTACAGCAATGATGCAGGAACTTGTTCAAAATTAGGACTAGAGCCAATTAATGGTACACAGCGCGTTGGTAATTACCTGCATTACAAAATTGGTAATAGTGCAGTTAATACTGATCCTTTAACATCTGCTCGTGCTTCTATATCAGTAGATCCGGATGCAGCAAACTTCCAGGCGCAAATTACAGCTTTAGCAGCTTTTTATACTACTAATTTTGAATTACGTTCACCTCCAACACCTATGGATAACATTGGTGGTACAGCAACTAATATCAACTTTAGACAGAACTATTATATTCAGGGATTAAGCCAGGCTGTATTAGCACAAAATCCATGGTTAAAGCAAACTGTTGGATGGAAAGATGCAAATGGTGCTTCTGGAACTTACGATTACCAAGAATAAACTTTATTTTATATCAAAAAAAGAATTATATAGAACTTTTCACCTGTATTCGTCAAAAGATACAGGTGATTTGTTTAAAAAGAATTACCACAACTAGAAATTAACATGAAAAATTCCGCATTATTTATCGCATCATCTCTGCTTTTTTTAGGAAGTGCAAAATGTTTTGCTCAATATCCGAAGATAAGTCCAGAAGTTCAGGCTCAGGAAAAAGCAATTAAAGAAGAAGCTCAAAGGCTTTCTGATGAAGCTTGGACAAAAGCTTTAGTTGTTATTGAAGAAGAAGCAAAACATGGAAAACCATATATCCCGTGGGCAGCTAGACCAACTGATTTACCTCAGGCAGAAATTCCTGCTTTTCCAGGTGCTGAAGGTGGAGGAATGTACACTTTTGGAGGTCGTGGTGGAAAAGTTTACACAGTAACAAGTCTAGAAGACCGTGGACCTGGAACATTACGTGAAGCTTGCGAGCAAGGAGGAGCGAGAATAATAGTGTTTAATGTTGCCGGAATTATCAGATTAAAAAGTCCGTTGATTATTCGTGCGCCTTATATTACGATTGCAGGTCAAACTGCTCCTGGCGATGGTATTTGTATTGCAGGAGAATCAACTTGGATTGATACGCATGATGTAATTATCAGACACGTACGTTTTCGTCGTGGTGAAACTTTCGTAGGACGTCGTGATGATGCAATTGGAGGAAATCCTGTTGGAAATATCATGATCGATCACGTTTCTGCAACTTGGGGATTAGACGAAAACATGTCAATCTACAGACATATGTACAATCCAGGACCAGGTTATCCAGATATCAAAGTGGGAACGGTAAATATTACAATCCAAAATAGTTTATTCGGAGAGGCTCTTGATACTTACAATCACGCTTTCGGAAGTACTTTAGGTGGAGAAAACTGTTCTTTCATGAGAAATATGTGGGCAAACAATGCAGGAAGAAACCCTTCTATCGGTTGGAACGGAATTTTCAACTTTGTAAATAACGTAGTTTTCAACTGGTACAACAGATCTACAGATGGTGGAGATTATACTGCAAACTACAATATCATCAACAACTTCTACAAACCAGGTCCGGTAACCGATTTAACTCAGCCAATTAGTTATAGAATCTTGAAACCAGAATCAGGAAGAAGTAAATTGCCTTATATGGTTTTTGGTAGAGCTTACGTAAACGGAAACGTTGTGAACGGAAACGAAAAAGTGACTAAAGACAACTGGGATGGCGGAATTCAGTTAGAGAATAAAAAAGGGGAATTGATGACGTATGATGAAGCAAAAGAGTATTTCGCTAAAATGAAAACTGACAAACCTTTCCCAATGCCATGGTTCCGTCCATTCATGAAAGCAGACGAAGCATATGAGTTTGTATTGAAAAATGTTGGAGCAACGCTTCCAATTAGAGATAAAGTAGACGAAAGAATCGTTAGAACTGTAAAAACTGGAGTTCCGGAATACGCAAAAGGATTAGAGAAAAAAGAATTCTACCAATTCGAACACAGACGTTTACCGATGGATTCTTATAAAAAAGGTATCATCACTGATATTTCTCAAGTTGGAGGATATCCGGAATACAAAGGGAAACCTTATTTAGATACAGACAAAGACGGAATGCCAGATGCATGGGAGAAAAAATACGGTTTAAACCCGAACGATCCATCTGATGCACAAGGAGATTTAAACGGAGACGGATACACTAATATTGAAGATTACATCAACGGTGTAAATCCTGCAATAAAAGTAGACTGGAAAGATTTGGCTAATAACAAAGAAACATTAGTTAGACCTTTATTAGATTTAAAATAAGAAAGACAGAAAAAATTATTTAACACATAGAAACATAGGTTTTTGTATGTGCAAAAGAATATAAAAAAGAAACATGTTTCTAACACATAGCTATGTTTGTTAATACAAGTGAAACGCCTTTAAACGTTACGAAAAACTATGTTTCTATGTGTTTAAAATAATTATACTAAAAAGGAAAAAATCATGGCACTAAATAAAATAAATGCTGGTTTATTATCGCTGGTTTTTGCATTTTCAACTTTAAATGCGCAGCAGCATTTAGATCCTGAATATGTAAAGGTTACCAACGAAAGAGCTGCGAAAATCGTTACCAAATTAGATTTGAAAAACGAAGCAAAAGAAAAAGCAGTTTCAAATATAATAGCGCAGCAATTCAGAGATTTAACTGAAATCCAAGATGGAAGAGATGCTGAAATCAAAAAAGTAAAAGAAGATACTTCTTTAGCTAAAGAAAAGCAAAACGAGAAAATTGATAAACTGAAAGCAAAAGCAGACGAATCAATTGCAAAACTGCATAAATCTTACATCAAAAAATTAGGTAAAGAATTATCAGAAGATAAAATCACTGAAGTGAAAGACGGAATGACTTATGGCGTGCTTCCAATTACAGTTGCTGGTTACAACGACATGCTTCCAAACTTAACAGCAGAACAAAAAGATTATATCTACAAAGCTTTAGTTGAAGCGAGAGAACATGCAATGGACGCAGGTTCTTCTAAAGAAAAACACGGCTGGTTTGGTAAATACAAAGGAAGAATCAACAACTATTTATCAAAACAAGGTTACGATTTAAACAAAGAAAGTGCAGACTGGCATAAACGTATTGAAGAGAGAGAAAAAGCTAAGAATTAGTACTTAGTGCCTAGTAATTAGTGATTAGTCCTTAGTAGCTAGTGCCTAGAGATTTAGTTATTTAAGAATTAAAATAATATGAGAACGCTAATTGCTAAGAACTAATGGATTAACAATCAATACAAAAGCTAATCACTAATTACTAAGAGCTAATCTCTAAAGAAAACTAAGGACTAGTCACTAATCACTAAGAACTAAAAAATGCAAAAGATTTTTCCAAACCATACTTTAAAAAGAACATTTATGGCGTTGTCATTTTGTTCTCTTGTATCATCAGCATATGCTCAATATCCTGTAATTCCAAAACCTGTTCAGGAAAAAGCTGATGCTATTTTGGCTGATGAAGAAAAAAGGCTGAGCGAAATTTGGAATGCTAATATTCAGATTATCAAAGAAGAAGCAAAACAAGGAAAACCTTATTTACCTTGGGCTTCGTATCCAAAAGATTTTGTGCAGGCAGATATTCCTGCTTTTCCAGGTGCTGAAGGTGGAGGCGCATACACACAAGGCGGACGTGGCGGAAAAATATTTGTAGTTACGAGTTTAGAAGATAGCGGAAAAGGAACTTTTCGTGAAGCCTGCGAAGCTGTTGGGGCAAGAACTATTGTGTTTAATGTTTCAGGAATCATTCAATTGAAAAAAAGAATCAGCATGCGTGCGCCTTATGTAACTATTGCTGGACAAACCGCTCCGGGTGACGGAATCTGTATTGCAGGAGAAACTTTAGAAATAGATACACACGATGTTATTATTCGCCATATGCGTTTCCGTCGTGGAGCAACCGAAGTTACTAGAAGAGACGATGCGCTTGGAGGAAATCCGATGGGAAATATCATTGTAGATCACTGCTCTGTAAGTTGGGGATTAGACGAAAATATTTCTTTGTACAGACATCAGTTTGCAGCTAATGCAAAATCAAAATTGGAGAAATTGCCTGCTTGTAATATCACAATTCAGAACACTATTTCATCAGAGGGTTTAGATACTTACAATCATGCTTTCGGAAGTACAATCGGCGGATTAAATAGTACTTTTATGCGCAACTTATGGGCAGACAACATTTCTAGAAATGCTTCTATCGGAATGTATGGCGACTTTAATTTTGTGAATAACGTAGTATTCAATTGGTGGAATCGTACACTTGACGGAGGTGATTATCGTTCAATGTTGAATATTATCAACAATTATTTCAAACCAGGACCAATAACGCCACAAAACGAACCTATTGCACACAGAATCGTAAAACCTGAATCTGGATATATTGAACCAAAACAATACGGAAGAGCGTATGTTTCAGGAAATTTTATTGTTGGTTCTCCTGAAGTTACGGCAGACAACTGGAATGGCGGTGTGCAATTGGAAAACCTTCCAGAAGCAGAAACGGCAGCATTTTTAGCAGCAATTAAACAGCCAAAACCTTTTTCAATGCCAAAATTCAATATCATGTCGGCAGAAGAAGCTTATGATTTTGTTTTGACGAATGTTGGGGCAACAATTCCGAAAAGAGATGCTGTTGACGAAAGAGTGATTAAACAAGTTCGCACAGGAAAAATTGAAGTAAAAGACGGTTTAGAAAATTCAATCGGAAAAGAATATATCAAAAGAAGATTACCAGGTGATTCTTATAAAAAAGGAATCATTACACACCCAGATCAAGTTGGCGGATATCCAACTTATAAAGGAAAAGCTTATAAAGATTCAGATAATGATGGAATTCCAGATGCTTGGGAGAAAAAATATGGTTTAAATCCAAATGATGCTTCAGACGCTAATAAAGATGCAAACGGAGACGGTTATACCAATATCGAAAAATATTTTAACGGAATCGATCCAAACAGTAAAGTTGATTGGACGAAAACGGAAAATAATACGGATACTTTAGCGAAGCTAAAATCATTGTTGCAATAATTAAAGTTAAAGTATTTTCAACGCAAACCTGACAGGTTTTTAAAACCTGTCAGGTTTATGTACACAAAGAATATCCAGCTAGTTTGTCATTTCGACGAAGGAGGCTCGAGCGATAGCGAATATTCGAAGCAAATGACAATTGAAATTTTTATAGTTAAGTAAGTATACGCAAAGTTTGTCATTTCGACGAAGGAGAAATCTTCGCAAGAAACTCCGCAAAGTATATCAATTTTTGTCGATTTAGCAACGAAGATTTCTCCTTCGTCGAAATGACAAGATTGTGGAAAAAGACAAACCTAAAAATTATATGAGTTATATTACTTATATGGTTTAATTTTAAAGTCTAAAAAAATAATAAGGTGAATTTTATCCAGTTAAAAAATACAATCTCTCTTCAAAAAGATAAAATAGTTTTATCTGGTTTGGCGATGCTTTTCAGTATAAACATCACAGCCCAAAACAATTTCCCAGATATCGTTAAAACCAAAGAAGGAAAACTTTCTTTCACAAGAGATAATCAAGGAAATCAAATTCCAGATTTTTCTTTTGCAGGATATAGAAACTCAGAAGTTGCCATTCCGAATTTGGATAACAAAATTTTTGTTTCCCAGCAAGAAGAAGATGCAACACAGAAAATCCAAAATGCAATTGATTATGTAAGTTCTCTTAAACCAGATAAATTAGGTTTTCGTGGAGCAGTTTTGTTAGACAAAGGAACTTTCAAAATCAGTGGAACATTATATATCAGAAAATCGGGAGTTGTTTTAAGAGGAAGCGACAATACCGAAAACGGAACTGTACTTTTAGGAACCGGATTAGAAAGAGAAGCTCTAATTAGAATTTTGGGTGAAAATGATAAAGTGTACAAAGATTCATTTGAATTCACAAACGCTTACACGCCACTTGGAACGCCAAAAATCCAATTAAAAAATACATCAAAATTAAAAGTTGGCGACGAAATCGAAATCAGCAAACCTTTAACGGATAATTTCATTAAAGAAGTAAACATGCAGGATTTCGGCGGAGAAACTTCTTGGATTGGCTGGAAAAAAGGAGATTGGACTACAACTTGGAATCGTGTTGTAATCAAAATCAACGGAAACGAAGTAACGGTAAATGCTCCAATCACAATGTCTTTAGATGATGTTTTCGGAACTTCAAAAGTAACTGTTTATTCTTGGCAGGGAAGAATTGAAAATAACGGAATTGAAAACATATTAATAAAGTCAACCTACAATCCTTCAAACTTAAAAGACGAAGAACACAGATGGCAGGCAATCAGCATTGAAAACGCTAGAAATGCGTGGGTAAAACAAGTTAATTTTAAACACTTTGCAGGCGGAGCTGTTACGATTTTAAAAACAAGTCAGCAAATTACAGTTGAAGATTGTATTGCTACAGAACCAATTTCAGAAATCGCTTCATTCAGAAGGCATACTTTTTATACCGAAGGTCAGCAGACTTTATTTCAGCGTTGTTACTCCGAATTTGGATATCATGATTTCGCTGTGGGCGGATTTGGAACAACTGGACCAAATGTCTTTGTACAATGCGAATCACATTTACCATTTGAAAATAGCGGTGCAATAGGAAGCTGGGCGACAGGAGTTTTATTTGATATCGCTAATATCGACGGAAAAGCTTTAAGCTATAATAACAGAGAACAAGGCGGAAGAGGCGCTGGATGGACAGCAGCTAATTCTGTAATTTGGGAATCATCAGCATCAAAAGTAGAATGTTATAGTCCGCCAATAGCACAAAACTGGGCTTTTGGAGTATGGGGACAATTTGCAGGAAACGGACATTGGAAAAACGTAAACGAACATATCAGTCCAAGAAGTTTATTCTACACACAACTAGAATCCAGATTAGGAAAACTTCCAGTTCAGCCTTTTATCTATGACTTAGGTTCAGAAGCTTCTTCAAGCCCGAGTGTAGAAGTTGCTGCAGAATTGACTAAAAACTCTGCTACAACGGCAAAAAGTTTACAAGAATTGATTGCAGAAGCTTCAAAAGCAAATCCGATTAATACAGACAGTAAAGGTTTAAAAAATGCAAACGATTTAAAAGTTGCATCAAATAAAACAGAAAAATCAACTTCTAAAGTAACTACAGAAAATGGCTGGTTAACTTTTGAAGGAAAAGTAATTGCAGGAAAACAAACCAATGTAGCTTGGTGGAGAGGTGATTTAAGCGATGATTTCGTTAATAAATCAACACCGCACATCACTCGTTTTGTACCTGGAAGAACAGGAAACGGATTGACGGATAAAGTGCAAGAAACGGTAGATTATTTAACAAAAAACAATATCGTTGCTTTAGAACACAATTACGGTTTATGGTACGACAGAAGGATGGACGATCACGAACGCGTACGCCGAATTGATGATGATGTTTGGCCCCCGTTTTATGAACAGCCTTTCGCAAGAAGCGGGCAAGATCTAGCTTGGGATCATTTAAGTAAATATGATTTGACAAAGTTCAACGATTGGTACTGGAGCCGTTTAGCGCAGTTTGCAACGCTTGCAGAACCAAACGGACAATTGTTAATCAATCAGCAATATTTTCAGCACAATATTTTAGAGGCAGGAGCGCATTGGGCAAGTTCACCTTGGCGTTCAGCAAACAATATCAACAGCACTGGATTTCCTGAACCACCGCCTTACGCAGGAGACAAACGTATTTTCATGGCAGAGCAGTTTTATGATATTACAAATGCACAAAGAAGAAAATTACACGAAGGTTTCATCAGAAAATCATTTGAGAACTTTCAGGAAAACAGCAACGTAATTCAGTTAACAAGTGCAGAATATACTGGCCCGCTTCATTTTATGGAGTTTTGGTTAGACCAAGCTCAAAAATGGAAAGACGAAACAGGCAAAAAAGGTTTAATTGGATTAAGTGCTACAAAAGACGTTCAGGATGCTATTTTAAATGATGCTAAAAGAGTAAAAACCGTTGATGTAATCGATATTCGCTATTGGTATTACAAAGAAGACGGTTCAGCTTATGCACCGCAGGGAGGCGTAAATTTAGCACCAAGACAGCACGCCAGAAAACTAAAAACAGGAAAAGAAACCGACAATCAGGTATATCGCGCCGTTCGTGAATACAGAGAAAAATATCCTGAAAAAGTCATTTTATATTCAACAGATGGTTCGTCAAGATTCGGATGGCCAGCATTAATGGCTGGAGCTTCATTGCCAAATATTCCGAAAATCGAATTGCCTCAGTTTTATGCCGCTTTAAGCGAAATGAAATTAGTTGACGGAAATACGTTTTCAGACAATCTTTGGAAATTGGAAAACAAAGGAAAAAGCTATCTTTTTTATTTGAAAAACAACCAAGATATTACAATCGATTTATCAAACGAAAAAGGAACATTTGAAGTATTTGCAATTAATGCAACAACAGGAAATATAACGAAAAAAGCAAATGTCAGCGGAGGAAAACAAGTGACAATTCCACAAGCTGAAATAAAAGAAAAAGTGCTTTTTGTAGTGAAAAAGTAAAAGAAGGATTTGCCACGAATTACACGAATTAGCACGAATTTAATTTTGAATTAAATCTGCTCAATCTGAAAGATCTGCGAGAGTAAATTTTTCACGCTCCCGATAGTTATCGGGATAAAAAGATAAAAGCAGATTCAACAGATTTTTAAATTTTGATCTGCGAAAATCTGCGAAATCTGCGTGAAACAATAAACACAAGCAGAATAAAAATTAGTGAAAATTCGTGTAATTCGTGGCAAACAAACCAAGAAACATAAATTCAAAAATAAACCAAAATGAATCTGAAAATTAAATCTTTATACGCTCTTTGTATAAGCTTTATGTTGACAGCACAAAGCGGATTTTCGCAATCTGCCAAAACAAAAGCATCTCTACCTGAAATCAAAGTATCTAAAAATCAGCATTATTTTGTTACCGAAAACGAAAAACCATTTTTCTGGTTAGGCGACACGGGCTGGCTGGCATTCGGGAAACTGGATAGAGCAGGAATTGAGAAATATTTTAAAGACAGAAAAGAGAAAGGATTTAATGTCGTTCAGGTAATGGTTTTGCACAACATCAATGCCGTTAACGTTTATGGCGATCCGGCTTTGATAAACGAAGACGTTTCAAAGCCTTTAATCACGGCAGGAAATGATTTCAAAGATGCAAAGCAATACGATTACTGGGATCATGTAGATTACACTTTAGACGTGGCTCAGAAAAACGGAATTTACGTTGCAATGGTTCCGGTTTGGGGAACAAATGTTTCAAAAGGAAATAAAGTAAGCAAAGAGCAAGCAATTGAATATGCTAAGTTCTTGGCTAAGCGATATAAAAACAGAACTAATGTAATTTGGTTAAACGGTGGAGACACACACGGAAATGAATTCCAAGATATCTGGAATGCCATCGGAAATACTTTAAAAACCAATAATCCAAACCAGTTAGTGACTTTCCACCCGTTTGGAAGAACTGATTCTTCAGAGAATTTTCACAATGAAAAATGGCTGGATTTCAATATGTTCCAATCAGGACACAGAAGATACGATCAGGATTCATCAAAAACGAATTTCAAAGAAGACAATTACAAATTTGTGCTTAGAGATTTCGAATTAAAACCAACAAAACCGACACTTGACGGAGAACCATCTTACGAAGGAATTCCACACGGTTTGCATGACACTTTACAACCAAAATGGACGGCAAACGATGTTCGCCGTTACGGATATTGGTCAGTTTTATCGGGCGGAGCAGGATACACATACGGACACAATGCTGTAATGCAAATGTTCAGAAAAGGTGACAAACCAGCGTACGGAAACAAAGAATTATGGACATCAGCCATTAATGCGCCTGGTGCAAAACAAATGGTTTATATTAAGAAATTAATGGAAGAAGTACCATTTTTAGAAGGAGTTCCAGATGTTTCATTAGTAGTTAACCAAGGCGAGAAATACAATTATATTCCAGCTATAAGAGGAGAAAAATACGCTTTATTATACACGTACAACGGGAGAATAATAGAAGTAAAACTAGGAAAAATCGCTGGTGATAAATTTGAAGCGACTTGGTATAATCCAAGAAATGGGAAGAAAACTAAAATCGGAACATTTGATAATAAAGGAACTCAAAATTTTCAGCCAGAAGGTAAAAAAGAAGATGGTAATGACTGGGTTTTGATTTTAAAGTCAAAGTAACCATATAGTTTGTCATTCCGAGGAACGAGGAATCACACTCGGGAATCGTCAAAGATTGGAGAATTACTTTACGGAATTTCTAGTGTGATTCCTCGTTCCTCGGAATGACAACAATACGATTATCAAAAAAACACAACTATGAAAAATATACTAATAATACTCTGCTTCATAACCGGATTAAACACCACTTTCGCAAACGATGGCTGGCTAAACATCTTAAACGAAGGCGGAAACAATAAAGGAATAAAATGCACCCAAGCCATTCAGAATGCTATCGAAAAAGCATCTAAAAACGGCGGAGGAACCATTTTTTTTCCAGCAGGAGAATATTTAACGGGAGCCTTAACATTAAGAAGCAACATTACGATTCATTTAGATTCTGGAGCGCTTTTAAAGTTCTCAGAGAACTTTGATGATTTTCTTCCTTATGTAGAAATGCGTTACGAAGGAATTGTTATGAAAAGCTTCCAACCATTATTTTATGCGAAAGATGTAGAAAATATCACAATCACAGGAAGAGGAGTAATCGACGGACAAGGAAAAGCATGGTGGAATGAGGTATACAGAATTGAAACTGCCAAAGAACCGCTTCCTCCAACCAAGTATCAAACTATGTGGGAAGAACAAAACAAAGGCCTTTACACAGAACCATATTATAAAAGAACAGTTGATAAAAAGTTTTTCAGACCATCTTTCTTTCAGGCTTACAATTGCAAAAATATTTTAATTGAAGGTGTAACTTTTAAAAACTCGCCTTTTTGGACAATCAACCCAGAATTTTGTGATAATGTAACCGTTACCGGAATTTCGATTTTCAATCCACATTCGCCAAATACAGACGGAATCAATCCTTCTTCTTGTACCAATGTTCACATTTCAAACTGCCATATCAGCGTTGGCGACGATTGTATCACAATCAAATCAGGAAGAGACGGAGACGGACGTAAATATGGGAAAGCGACAGAAAACGTTACCATCACAAACTGCACCATGTTAAGTGGTCACGGTGGAGTGGTTATTGGAAGTGAAATGTCAGGAGGAATAAAAAAAATCACAATATCCAACTGTGTTTTCGACGGAACAGATCGCGGAATCCGTATCAAATCGGCTCGCGGAAGAGGCGGAGTTGTAGAAGATATTCGCGTCGATAATATCGTCATGAAAAACATAAAAGAAGAAGCGATCGTTTTGAGCCTTTTCTACGATAAAGGAACTACAGTTGAACCTGTCACAGAGAAAACACCAATTTTCAGAAACATTCACATAAGTAATATCACGGCTTCAAACGTAAACAAAGCTGGGCAAATTCTTGGAATTACTGAAATGCCAATTCAAAACATCACTTTTTCTAACATCAATATGGACGGAAAAGAAGGTTTTACAGTAAGTACAGCCACAGATGTTGAATTTCATGATGTAAAAGTAAACGCAACTATAGGTTCGTCTTTCAAAATTTCAGATTCAAAAAATATTATTTTAGACAATGTTGGATCATCAACAGCAATAAAAGGAGTTCCGGTTATCAAATTAGATAATGTTTCGAATGCGTTGATCAACAATAATTTTCCATTCAATCCAACCGATATTTTTATCGAGGCCGATGGAAAAGACACTAAAAACATTTTCTTGAAAAACAATGTTTTAAATAACGTAACAACGAAAATCAAAAAAGGAGCTTCTTTAGATAAAAAAGCAATTACAGAATAAAAACTGGTGAGCCAACTTTGTCAAAGTTTGAAACTTTGACAAAGTTTAAACACAATGAAACATGAAAAAAATATTCATCATAGTAACCCTTTCACTTTTTGCGATTAGTTATTCGCAGAAAAAGAAAGATTTATATCTTTTTACGTCGTTTAGAGAACCTGCAACAGAAGGTTTATATTTGGCCTATAGCGAAGTCGGTTACAACTGGAAAGGACTAGAAGGATCGTTTTTAAAACCAGAAATCGGAGCTAGTAAAATAATGCGTGATCCGTCAATCACAAAAGGAGCAGACGGAACCTATCACATGGTTTGGACAACCGATTGGAAAGGAGGAAACGGTTTTGGGTACGCAAGTTCAAAAGATTTGATTCATTGGTCAGAACAGCAGTATATTCCCGTAATGAAAAACGAACCAGAAGTGGTAAACGTTTGGGCGCCCGAAATTTTTTATGATGATGTAAAAAAAGAATACATTATTATTTGGGCATCAACAATTCCATTTAGATACCCAAAAGGAGTGGAAGAAGAGAAAAACAACCACAGAATGTATTATGTAACAACTAAGGATTTCAAAACGTTTTCAGATACAAAATTATATTATGATCCAGGTTTCAGTGTAATTGATTGTGTGATTGTCAAAAAAAGTAAAAAGGATTATGTTTTAGTTTTAAAAGACAATACAAGACCAATGCGAAATATAAAAGTAGCTTTCGGAAAATCGCCTTTGGGACCATTTCAAAAAAGTTCAGAGCCTTTAACTGAATATTTATCAGAAGGTCCGGCAGTTGTGAAAGTCGGTAAAAACTGGCTGTTGTATTATGATAATTACGGTTCAAAAAATTATAAAGCGTTAAGCACAACAGATTTTGTTCATTTTGAAGATGTATCTTCCAAAATAAGTCTTCCCGAAGGACACAAACATGGAACGATTACAACAATCTCCGAAGATGTTTTAAAAGGATTAATTGAAAAGAAATAGATAGAAAAATTTCACGCAGATTTAAAATGATTTAAGCAGATCAAGCAGATTTTTTAATCTGTATAAAATCAGAAAGATTAAAATTAAATCAGCTAAAATCTGCCTAATCTGCGTGAAACAAAAAAAATATAAAATGATTACTTTCCAAAATATAAAAACCAACATCATCACAACAGCTACAATCCTTTTGGGTTGCACCGTTGTAAATGCACAAAACGACACTGTGCGTTATGTTGGCAAAACACTTTCAAATATCGATTACCATCACGGACAGTTAAGTCCAGCAGTTGGAGTTCACGCTACACAAATTATGCGTGCAAGCCGTGAACATCCTGAAAAAGCGGATGGTTTTGGATGGACATACAATCACCAGCCGATGATGGCATATTGGAATAATACCTTTTATCTTCATTACTTAAGCGATCCATCAGGCGAACATATTCCGCCAAGCCAGACTTTATTAATGACTTCTAAAGACGGCGTAACGTGGACAAAACCAGAAGTGATTTTTCCAATTTATAGAATTCCTGACGGATGGAAAAAAGAAGGCGTTGAAGGTGTTGCCAAAAATCTCGATGCCATTATGCACCAAAGAATGGGCTTTTATACATCAAAGGACAACCGACTTTTTGCTTTAGCGTATTACGGAATCGCAATGGATGAAAAAGACGACCCAAATGACGGAAAAGGAATTGGACGTGTTATTCGTGAAATCAAGAAAGACGGAAGTTTTGGCGAAATCTATTTCATTAGATACAACAAAACTTGGGATAAATCGAAATCGAAATTTCCATTTTATACCGCATCAAAAGATAAAGGTTTGAAAAAAGCCTGCGAAGAAATCTTATCAGAACCATTGGTTTTACAGCAATGGGTAGAAGAAGCCGATCGTGACGATGAATTAATTCCGTTACAGAAACCTTATAAAGCCTTCAGTTATTACCATTTGCCAAACGGAAATGTTGTCGGTTTATGGAAACATGCTTTAACTTCTATTAGTAAGGACGGAGGAAAATCTTGGGATTATATGCCATTGCGTGCTCCTGGATTTGTGAACAGCAATGCTAAAATCTGGGGACAAAAAACGTCAGACAATCGTTATGCAACGCTTTATAATCCGTCGGAATATCGCTGGCCTTTGGCAATTTCAACAAGCGATGACGGATTAAATTTTAAAGATTTATTATTGGTTCACGGAGAAGTAAGTCCGATGCGTTATGGCGGAAACTACAAATCGGCAGGTCCTCAATATGTTCGCGGAATTACAGAGAAAAATGGAACTCCGCCAGACGGAAAAATCTGGGTAGGATACAGCATGAATAAAGAAGATATTTGGGTGGCTTCGATTCCTGTTCCTGTAACTTCGGTGGTTACCGAAAATGTAAATGACGTTTTCAATAATCTTCCAGACGGACAAGAATTAAAATTGTGGAACACATATGATCTTTCTTGGGCATCAACAAAAATCGAAAAGAAAACCGATGGTAAAAAATGGCTGACTTTAAGAGATCAGGATTATTTTGACTATTCTCGTGCTGAAAGAGTTATTCCTTTTGCATCAAAAATGGAAGTCATTTTCACAGTTAAACCAGAGCAAAATAATCATGGTTTATTGCAGGTTGAATTCCAAAATAAACAAGGTTTACCATCGGTAAGATTGATTTTTGATTCGGATGGAGAATTAAAAGTAAAAAATGGTGCACGTTTGAGTTCGGTTACAAAGTACGAAGCAAACAAAGCATATACAATCACAGTTAAATTAGATGCTAAAAACCGTCAGTACACTATAAAAGTAAACGATGGAAAAGAATCAACAAAGATATTTTATGCGCCAACAGACGGTTTCGAGCGAATCATGTTCCGAACAGGAGAACAGAGACATTCGCCAGATCCAGACACAGCGCCAGACACAGACGATTACGATGACCTGCCTCAAACCGGAAAATTAATCCCAGAAGCAGTATTTAATATCGAATCGTTGATTACTAAAAAGTTATAATTATTTTACCATTAAGAGATTAAGTAAATTAAGCTGAATGTTTTAGTTTAGTTATTACCATAAAGATATTAAGAGAATTAAGCGGAGTGCTTAATGAAACTTATTTTTAAGATTATAAAGTAGCCAAAGCTTAATTTACTTAATCTCTTAATGGTTTAAAAAAAATAACTTAATGGTTCAATTAAAAATTTATAAAGTGAATATTTCAAAATCCATATTAACTTTCATTTTTGTTTTTTTCTTTTTCATTTCAAATGGACAAATTCTGCCTGTACATTTAACAACAGAAATGGCTGAAAACCCATTAGCAGTTGTCGAGAATCAGCCGAAATTAAGCTGGCAATTGATTTCAAAAGAATCCGATGCATCGCAAGTCGCTTATTTGATTTTGGTAGCTTCTTCTGAAGAAAAACTAAACAATGACGATGGAGATATCTGGAATACTGGAAGAGTAAATACAGACAAAAACCTGCATATTGTTTATAGCGGAAAACCATTAAAAAGTGAAACCAAATATTTCTGGAAAGTTAAGGTTTGGAATCAATCAGGGAAAGTTTCAAAATGGAGTAGAAATGCTTCCTTCAGAACGGCGCCGATAGAATCAGATTTAAACGCAACTTGGATTGGTGCAATTACCAAAGCCGACAGTCATTTGCCGGAAGGTAGAAACTACCACACAGCCACTTTCAACAGAGAAAAAAAGATGTCCTTTATCAATGCTTCCGATTCGTTGGCGCGCAGAAGTGTCATGTTACGTAAACCTTTTGAAATAGAAAAAGCAGTCAAAGAAGCTGTAGTTTATATTTCAGGTCTAGGACATTATGAATTGACTATCAACGGGAAAAAAGTGGGTAACAGTCAATTTGCGCCTTTGTGGACCGATTATGACAAAACAGTCAATTACAATGTTTATGAGGTAAGCGCAAAAGAATTTCAAAAAGGTGATAACGTAATTGGTGTTTTGTTAGGAAACGGAATGTACAATACGCTTGCCGAAAGATATACCAAATTCTTTGTGAGTTTTGGTCCGCCGACTTTATTCTTTAAAATGAAAATTAAGTATAATGATGGTTCAGAAGAAATTATAAAGTCAGACAGAACTTGGAAATACAGCAAAAGTCCGATTACGTATAATAGTATTTTTGGAGGAGAAGATTACAATGCTAATTTAGAACAAAAAGGTTGGAATCGTAAAGGTTTAAAAGATAGAGATTGGAAAAAAGTCGTGATTCAAGAAGCGCCAAAAGGAGTTCTTAGACCACAGACTGCTCCGCCAGTTACCATTCAGAAACAATACGAAGTGAAAACCGTAAAAGAGCTGAAACCGAATTTCTATGTTTTTGATATGGGACAGAATCTTTCAGGATTTCCAACTATCAAAGTAAAAGGAAAAAGAGGACAAACGATTCGTGTTTGGGTGGCTGAAGGTTTAAATGAAGATGGCACAATAGCGCAGGGAAGATCTGGAAAGCCATACTATTACGATTACACTTTAAAAGGAGACGGAACAGAAGAATGGACGCCAAAATTTAGTTTCTACGGTTATCAATATGTTCAGATTGAAAACATTAACTATAAAGAAGATAAAAATAAAGAGCTTCCAACTTTAGTTGATTTAAAATCGAATTTCATTTACAATTCGGCTGGGGAAGCAGGAAGTTTTGCTTGCTCGAATGAGATTTTCAATAAAACACACGAACTGATAAACAACTCTATAAAAAGTAATTTCCAAAGTGTTTTTACCGATTGTCCGCAACGTGAAAAGTTAGGCTGGCTAGAAGAAATTCAGTTAAATGGCCCAGGTTTAATGTTCAATTATAATCTTCAGACTTTCCTTCCTGCAACGATGCAGAATATTTCTGATTCGCAACGTGATAACGGTTTAATTCCGACAATTGTTCCTGAATATGTAATCTTTGGAGGCGATTTTACCGATTCGCCAGAATGGGGTGTTACGGGCGTAATTCTGCCTTGGATGTATTATGAATATTACGGAGATGCTTCATTATTAGAGAAATATTTTCCTGTAATGAAAAACTATGTGGATTATTTGGGAACGAAAGCAACAAATCATATCGTTTCACACGGATTAGGCGATTGGTACGATTACGGAACGCATCCAGCAGGATATTCTAAAAATAGTCCGATTGCACTTTCTGCTACTTCTCATTACTATTATGGCGCTTATTTAGTGGCAAAAGCATCAAAATTATTAGGAAAAACGGAAGATTTCGAGAAATATAATACGTTGGCTTCTGAGATTAAAACGGCTTTCAATGCGGCATTTTTTAACGAAGAAACCAAACAGTACGGAACAAACAGTCAGTTTAGCAATGCTGTTCCGATTTTTATGGATATTGTGGAGCCTCAGTATAAAGAAGCTGTAATGCAGAATTTATTAGCAGATATCAAAGAAAAAGGAGATCGCTTGACAACAGGAGATGTTGGAAATCGCTATTTATTCCAGACTTTGGCAAGAAATGGCGAAAACGAAACCATGTACAGAATGCACAATCATTACGATGCGCCAGGTTATGGTTTTCAGATTAAATTTGGCTTGACCACTTTAACGGAACAATGGGATCCAAGAAAAGGAAATTCGTGGAATCATTTTATGTTAGGACAAATCGAAGAATGGTTTTATCAAAGTTTAGCCGGAATTATGTCCGATCCTGAAAAACCGGGATTCAAACATTTCTTTATTCAGCCAGAAGTAGTTGGCGATATGACTTTCGCGAAAGCGGATTATCAATCAGTTTATGGAAAAATTGCTTCTTCTTGGGAAAAGAAAGAGGGCAAATTTATTTTGACAGTTCAGATTCCGGTGAATACAACAGCGACAGTAAAATTGCCGGTTGCTAAAAATTCAGAAATAAAAATTGACAATAAAAAGGTTAGGGTAAGTTTTGATGAAAAAGCTCAAAAGCCTGTTTTGGAATTAGGATCTGGAATTTATACAATAGAATGTCAATTGTAGTTATGAGTTATGAATTGTAATTAAACTCGAAAAAACAGAAAAAATTAATTGCCTCCTGCTTTAGCTGGAGGTTCAAAATAAGACAAGTCACAGGGCTTTAGCCAAATAATTAAGTTCGGCTAAAGCCAATTAAAAAAACAATTTGTTTTCCTCCAGCTAAAGCAGGAGGCAATTCAAAAAAATGTAATAATGAAAAAAATAAAATACATCTTCTTAGTTTCCATTTTTGCTTTGACATTTGCCAATGCGCAAAGTACTTCTGACACTAATTTTAGAAAGCCAGTATCAGAAACTTTAAAGAAAATAGAAACTCTTTTTAACGTCACAATCAACGACGACAGAGGTTTATTAAAAGGAAAAGAACTGGATTATGCCGATTGGAGAATTGAACCTGGAAATCTGCCACTTTCGCTGACTAATATTCTAGCGCCGTTTGAATTGATGTATTTTAAACAACCCGATGGAACCTACATCATACGCAAGTATGAAAACCATAAAGTTTCAGTAGATAAAGGAAAGGAACGCTTGTTTTACTTAGAAAGCCTTTATTCGACAAAAGAACAATGGGAGAAACGCAAAACGGAGTTAAAAGCTTGTATGATTGCATCATTTGGTTTGGATAAGGCGCCCCCTACACCGAAGTCTAAACCACTTTTAACTCCAAAGAGAATTTACAAAGATTACAGTGTCGAAAATATTGCATTAGAAATTTTGCCTGGTGTTTATGCGACAGGATCGATTTACAAACCATATCCGTTAAATAAAAAAGCAGCAGTTATTTTAACTCCTGACGGACATTTTGGTGATGGAAGATACAGAAAAGACGAGCAGTACAGATGTGCCATGATGGCAAAAATGGGAGCAATTGTGGTAGGTTACGATTTATTTGCTTGGGGAGAATCGTTACTACAATTTCCAGAAGAAACACACAGAAACAGTATTGCATCGACGGTTCAGGTTTTAACTGGAATTCGTTTCTTGGATTATTTAGCAACGGTTAAGAATGCTGATATGACAAGAGTTGGAGTTACAGGTGGTTCTGGAGGAGGATCTCACACGATGTTTTTAGCCGCAATTGATGATAGAGTTAAAGTTTCAGCTCCAGTCGTAATGGTTTCTTCTCATTTCTCAGGCGGTTGTCCATGCGAAAGTGGTCGTGGAATTCACCTTTGTGGAAATGGAACCAATAACGCTGAAATCTCTGCAATGATGGCGCCAAAACCACAATTGATTGTTTCTGATGGAAAAGACTGGACTTTAGCAGTTCCAGAATTGGAATTTCCTTTTATCCAAAGAACGTACGAATTGTATGGAAAGAAAGATTTAGTCGAAAATGCTCATTTTGCAAAAGAGGGACACGATTTCGGAATCTCGAAACGTATGGCTTTGTATCCGTTTATGGCGAAATATTTAAATCTTGATTTGAATAAAGTAAAGAACGAAAAAGGCGAAATCGACGAATCGACTTGTGTAATTGAGCCGAAAGAGAAGTTGTTTGTTTTTGGAGATAAAGGAGAAAAACTGCCGAAAAATGCATTGAAAGACATCAACAAATTATATGAAATGTTCGGAGAAAAAAATCTGAAAGTTTACGAGGTTAAGAAGTAATAGAGTTTGCCACTAATTTCACGAATTGGCACGAATTATTTTTTTTGCCACAGATTAAAAAGATTAAAAGGATTTTTTTATCTCCTTAATCTGCAAAATCTGCGAGTAAAATTTTTTCACGAAGATTTGCTTCGCCAGTTCGCTATCGCTCGAGTTGCAGATCTAGCAGATTTTTAATCAGTGGAAATCCTTTTAATCTGTGGCAAAATAAATTAGAGAAAAAGAAATAAAAATTAAAAAAGAAATTAGTGCAATTCGTGTAATTCGTGGCTGAAAAAAAATATACTATGAAGTTAAAATTTAAAATAACGGCAATCTGTTTTGGAATTTTTTCTTTGACAGCAACAGCACAAAGTGACCTAAAATTATGGTACGATAAACCCGCATCCATCTGGAATGAAGCTCTACCTTTAGGTAACGGACGTTTAGGCGCAATGGTTTTTGGCGATCCAGCTGTAGAACGTTTACAATTGAACGAAGAAACGATTTGGGCAGGTTCTCCAAACAGCAATGCGCATAATAAGTCTATTAAAGCATTACCAATTGTTCGTCAGTTAATTTTTGACGGAAAATTTGATGAAGCGCAGGATTTGGCGACGCAGGATATTATGTCGCAGACGAATGACGGAATGCCGTATCAGACTTTTGGAAGCGTTTATATTTCATTTGCAGGACATCAAAAATATACGGATTATTATCGTGATTTAGACATCAGCAATGCTACGGCGAAAGTAAAATACAAAGTAAATGGTGTTGAATTTACAAGAGAAATTCTAACCGCATTTTCAGATCAGGTCATTGTGGTGAAACTTACTGCGAGTCAGCCGGGACAGATTACTTGTAATGTTTTCATGAACAGTCCGATTGATAAAACGGTAGCTTCGACAGAAGGAAACCAGATTATACTTTCAGGAGTTGGAACTAACTTTGAAGGCGTAAAAGGGAAAGTAAAATTTCAAGGCCGATTAACGGCTAAAAACAAAGGCGGTGAAATCGATGCCAGCAACGGCGTTTTAAGTATCAACAAAGCCGATGAAGTGACTTTGTACATTTCGATTGCAACCAATTTCAAAAATTATCAGGATATTTCAGGAGATGAAATTGCGAAAAGCAAAGATTATTTAGCTAAAGCCGAAGTAAAAGATTTTGAAACGATTAAAAAAGCGCATGTTGATTATTACCAAAAATTATTCAACAGAGTTGCTTTAGATTTAGGTTCAAACGAATTGACAAAGAAACCAACAAATGAAAGAATCAGGGATTTCTCAAAACAATTTGATCCGCAATTAGCTTCGTTATATTTCCAATTCGGACGTTATCTTTTAATTTCAAGTTCACAGCCAGGTGGACAGCCTGCCAATTTACAAGGAATTTGGAACGATATGGTCACTCCGCCTTGGGACAGTAAATACACCACAAACATAAATGCCGAAATGAATTATTGGCCGGCACAAGTAACCAATTTGCAAGAAATGCATGAACCTTTTGTGCAAATGGCAAAAGAGTTGGCTGTAACAGGCGCAGAAACGGCAAAAACAATGTACAATGCCAGCGGTTGGGTTTTACATCATAATACTGATATTTGGCGTGTAACTGCTCCGGTAGATTCAGCTGCGTCGGGAATGTGGCCGACTGGTGGGGCTTGGGTTAGTCAGGATTTATGGGAAAGATATTTATATACAGGAGATAAAAAATATTTAGCAGAAATTTATCCAATCATTAAAGGTGCTGCTGATTTCTTTTTGGATTTTATGGTGATAGATCCAAATACAAAATATTTAGTTGTTGTTCCTTCAAGTTCGCCTGAAAACACACACGCAGGCGGAACAGGAAAAGCAACAATTGCTTCTGGAACTACGATGGACAATCAGTTGGTTTTTGATTTGTTTACGCACGTAATCGAAGCTTCGGCTTTGGTTGCTCCAGATGCTGTTTATGTGAAAAAGGTAAGCGATGCTTTGGCAAAAATGTCTCCAATGAAAGTGGGAAAACACAATCAGTTGCAGGAATGGCAGGACGATTGGGATAATCCGAAAGACAATCACAGACACGTTTCACATTTGTACGGATTGTATCCGAGTAATCAGATCTCGGCAATTAAAACGCCTGAATTATTTGAAGCCGCTAAACAATCTTTAATTTACAGAACAGACGAATCTACAGGCTGGTCGATGGGATGGAAAGTGAATTTATGGGCGAGATTATTAGACGGAAATCATGCTTATAAATTAATTCAGGATCAATTGCATTTGGTAACGGCAGATCAAAGAAAAGGAGGCGGAACGTATCCGAATATGTTAGACGCGCATCAGCCTTTTCAAATCGATGGAAATTTTGGATGCACAGCCGGTTTTGCCGAAATGTTAATGCAGAGTCAGGAAAATGCGATTCATTTACTGCCTGCTTTACCAACGGTTTGGAAAGACGGAAGCATCAAAGGTCTGGTTGCCAGAGGCGGATTTGTAATTGATATGACTTGGAAAAATAATAAAGTTTCGGAGCTGAAAATCTATTCGAAAATTGGAGGAAACTGTAGATTAAAAGTAGAAAATACGTTGAAAGGTTCTTCGCTTAAAAAAGCAAAAGGAAAGAATCTGAATCCGTTGTTTTACGATGTGGAAGTCAAGAAACCGATTATTTCTAATGAAGCAAAATTGCCTAAAGTACAATTGCCAAATTACAATATTTACGATGTGAATATGAAAGCAGGGCAGACTTATACTTTTTCGGGGAATTAAAATAATGAATTAAACCCGACAGGTTTGTAAAACCTGTTAGGTATTTACAGTTTTACGCACAGTTTGTCATTTCGACGAAGGAGAAATCTTCGTTAGAAGCTCGACAAAGATTGGTGACTTGCTTTGCGGAGTTACTTGCGAAGATTTCTCCTTCGTCGAAATGGCAAGATTGAGTAAAAAGAATAAAATAAAAACAGAATATGTTACAACATTTCAAACATAAAATAATTACGCTTTCAGTTGTCGTTGCTTGTATAAACAGCAGTTGCAAATCGACTGCGGAACATTCACAAAAAGGAAAATCGGTTATTTTAAAAGAAAAAAACTTCAAACATTATGTTGATTATTTCAACACGATGGAAGATGAGAATTTAAAATTTGCGATTCCGAATGACAGTGCTTGGGCTTGGATGGAAAAGAATATTCCGTTGTTTGAATGTCCACAGCAGAATTTTGAGGAAATCTATTATTTCCGTTGGTGGAGTGTTCGAAAACATATTAAAAATACACCACAAGGGTTTGCAATTACAGAGTTTTTGGTAGATCGTTCGTATGCCGACAAATACAATATGATCAGTTGTGCTTTGGGACATCATATCAATGAATTCAGATGGGTTCATGACACAAAATACATCGAGCAGGATGTCAAACTTTGGTATAGAGGAAATGATGGAAAACCAATGAACAAATTGTATAAATTCAGCAGTTGGACAGCCGATGCTTTATATAATCGTTATTTGGTGAATAAAGATGAAAAATTCTTGTTAGATTTATATCCAGACATGGTTACTGATTATGCTGTTTGGGAAAAAGACCGTCAGCGTAAAGATGGTTTGTTTTGGCAACATGATGTGAAAGATGGAATGGAAGAATCTTTAAGCGGAGGACGAAAAGTACAAAATGCTAGACCCACGATTAACAGTTATATGTACGGGAATGCTGTAGCAATTTCTAAAATGGCTGAATTGAAAGGTGATAAAGAAACAGAAACCAAATTCAAAGCGAAAGCTGATGTTCTGCAAAAATTAGTAGAAACAAAATTATGGAATCAGAAAAGCGATTTTTTTGAAACTTTAACAGAAAAAGATACTTTAGCAAAAGTTCGAGAAGCAATCGGATTTATTCCGTGGTATTTTAATCTTCCAGAGCAAAACAAAGGATTTGAAAAAGCCTGGGAACAGATTAAGGATGAAAAAGGATTTTCGGCGCCGTTTGGTTTGACAACGGCTGAAAGAAGAAGTCCAAGATTTAGAACACACGGAACAGGAACCTGCGAATGGGACGGCGCGATTTGGCCATTTGCAAGTTCGCAGACGTTAACGGCTTTAGGTAATGTTTTGAATAATTACAATCAGAACTTTGTAGCCAAACCCGATTATTTCAAACAAATGGAATTATATGTTCAGTCGCAATATTACAGAGGGAAACCTTATCTTGGCGAGTATTTGGATGAAACAACAGGCTATTGGTTAATGGGCGACAGAGAAAGAAGCCGTTATTATAATCATTCGACTTTTAATGATTTGGTGATTACAGGATTGATTGGTTTACGTCCAAGAGCTGATGAAAAGATTGAAGTAAATCCGTTGATTCCACAAGAAAAATGGGATTGGTTTTGTTTAGATAATGTTCTGTATCACGGCAATATTATTACCATTCTTTGGGATAAAACAGGAGAAAAATATAAAAAAGGAAAAGGTTTTAGAATCTTTAAAAACGGAAAAGAAATTGCTTTTTCTGAGAAATTGGAGCGTGTGATTTCAAATTAGTTATAAACCCGACAGGTTTTAAAACCTGTCGGGTTTGATACGCTAATAAGTTGATTTAGTTAAGAATAAAATTTGGAGAAAACAGTATTAAATTATTCAATCAAAGGAGGTTTATTTCATATTGCATGGAATATGGTATTTGTGGTTTTAGGGATTTACTTTTTATCACTTATAAATGTTGAAAAATTTACATTTAAATTTAGCAATTTAATATTACCAATTGTTGCTGTTTTGTTTATCATCGTTTATGGGAAAAAAGCGGTAATGACGCTCTTTAATTTTCATAAAAAAATAATATTCTCAAAAGAAGGATTAGAACTTAATGAGATTTTTTATGAATGGAAAGATATTATATTTCCGAGAGTTATTGTCAAAACAGAACACACGGCAAAGTACAATTTGTCATACAAGGAGTTTTATCTCACTTTTGTTTATAAACAGAAAACGATCGAAATAAAAATAGATGATTACGATGTATCTGAAAATGAAATTAAGGAACTTCTAAAAAAATATACTCCAAAGTTTACACCAAGCACTATGAGCGAAAATAAAGTAGTTTACCAACCTATACATGATTTTGACCAGATCATCACTTTAGATGAATATTATGATCTTGAATATGAGGATTCAGAAGAAGCCATTAAAGACATTCAGAAATTGGCGGTAAAAGATCTAGAGTCAGTAAAGCGCTTTTGTGAAAACAATATTTATGCACAGCCTGATAAAGTTAGGTTTGTCTATTATGCATTAAGTGAGGATGAGGATCTTGATAAATGGGCAGATTTTCTTTCAGATGAATTCAGAAGGGTTTACCAAATAGGATTAGAGCAAAATAAAGTTAAGGAACTTTCTTCTGTTATTAATGAGATTATAGTCGAGACAATAGATTCCTATCCTGCAGAAAGGGTTAGAGAAATACTGTTAAAGGGTTTAGATCATAAAGAATTTGAAACTCGTTTGAATGCTTTGGAATTTCTTCCTGATTGGATTGATGAACAGGTTTTAAAGGCTAATCCATCTATAGTGTCGAAGCTGAGACAAAAGCTGAAAGACCCAGAGTGGAAAATACGCTGGGAAACAAGTAAGTTATTAGAACGGAATAAAATAGCTTTTGAGAGTTTAAGTACATTGGATAAACTAAGACGATTTATAAATCCTTAACAATCTAGTTGCGAGCTTCGGAGAAGCTTAATATTTACAGCAAGATAAACATCCAAATGATGAAAAGCTCCAGCGGAGCGATATCTATAAAAAATTATGTCACCCCGTTGGGGCTTATCGAACTAACTATTATAAAATCTATAAATATATCGTCCCTCTGGGACTGAAAATAAAATCATGAAAAAGTTTTTTTTACATCTTACCTTAATCATTTCACTTTTCACAATTTCGGCGAAAGCCCAAACCAAAATAATTGTGACTGATTTAAAATGCGAAATGCTAACGAATCCAGAAGGAATTGATGTTTTACAGCCAAGATTAAGCTGGAAAATTAAAGCAGATATTAATGATGTAAAACAAACTCATTATCAAGTTTTAGCATCATCATCTTTAGAAAAATTAAATGCAGGAAACGCAGATTTATGGGACAGCGGAAAGCTACAAAGCGAGGAATCTGTAAATGTAATTTATAATGGAAAAAAGCTAAAAGACCGACAAGATGTTTATTGGAAAGTAACGGTTTTTACCAATAAAGGAGAAGTTCAATCAAAAGAAACAGCACATTTCAGCATCGGAATTTTGACTTATGCTGATTGGAAATCAACACGATGGATTGGTTATGAAAAAACTTCTCCAGGAGATAGTATTTCGCAGTATTCACGATTATCAGCGAGATATTTAAGAAAAGAAATTGACTTGAAAAAGAAAGTCAAAAGTGCCAAGGTTTATATCATGGGAATGGGCTTGTACGAGTTATACATTAACGGAAATAAAATTGGAGATCAGGTTTTAGCACCAGTTCCTACGGATTATACTAAGAACGTGAAATACAATGTTTTTGATGTGACTTCGCAATTGCAGGAAGGTAAAAATGCGTTGGGAACGATTCTAGGGAACGGACGTTTTTTTACGATGCGTCAAGATTACAAACCTTATAAAATCAAAACTTTTGGATATCCTAAAATGGCTTTGCAGTTGTTTGTAGAATATACAGATGGAAGTAAAGATGTGATCAGAACCGACGATACTTGGAAAATCACAACTGACGGTCCGATTTTATCGAACAACGAATACGATGGTGAAGAATATGATGCCCGTAAAGAAATGAAAGGCTGGAATACCATTAATTTCAATGATAAAAAATGGCTTTCGGCAGAATATGTTCAGGAACCAGGCGGATTCTATGAAGGACAGATGTCGGCGAATATGAAGGTAAAACGTGAAGTAAAACCTATTTCGATCAAACAGACACCAAAAGGAACTTATATCTTAGATATGGGGCAAAATATGGTGGGCTGGTTACAATTGAAAGTAAAAGGAAATGCGGGCGATAAAATTACTATGAAATTTGCTGAATCTTTACAGCCAGATGGTTCGTTATACATTGCGAACCTTCGTGATGCGAAAACGACCGATATTTATACGTTAAAAGGTGAAGGCGAAGAAGTTTGGGAACCGCGTTTTATTTTTCACGGATTTCGATTTGTGGAAATTTCGGGTTTCAAAACCAAACCGACATTAGACAATTTCGTTGGAAAAGTCGTTTATGATGACATTGCCACAACAGGAACTTTCGATTCTTCAAACCCAATTATGAATCAGATTTTTAAGAATGCTTGGTGGGGAATTAGTGGAAATTATAAAGGAATGCCAATTGATTGTCCTCAAAGAAACGAGCGTCAGCCTTGGTTGGGAGACAGAACAACGGGAGCTTACGGAGAAAGTTTCTTATTCGACAATCAGACTTTGTACGCAAAATGGTTAGATGATATTAAATATTCGCAAACTCAGGACGGAGGATTGCCTGATGTAGCACCTGCTTTCTGGCGTTATTATGGCGATAATGTGACTTGGCCGGGAACTTATATTACAGTTGCCGATATGCTGTATCAACAGTTTGGAGATAAAAAAGTGGTTGAAAAACAATATCCGTCTATGAAAAAATGGATGGATTATATGGAAGAAAACTATTTGGTTGATGATATTATGACCAAAGACAAATATGGCGATTGGTGTGTTCCGCCTGAATCTTTGGAATTAATCCGTTCGAAAGATCCTGCGCGTTTAACGGACGGCGAATTGATTTCGAGTGCGTTTTATTATCAGCTTTTAAATATCATGAAGAAATTTGCTGTAATCGCCAATGCTGAAAATGATATTAAACATTATGATGAATTAGCTTCGAAAATCAAAAAAGCATTCAACGCTAAATATTTTAATGCAGCCAAAAACAATTACGCCAACAATACCGTAACAGCCAATTTACTGCCTTTGACTTTCGGAATAGTTCCGAAGGAATTAGAGCAAAAAGTTTTCGAAAATCTGGTACACGAAGTGGAAGTGACTAAAAACGGTCATGTAAGCACTGGGGTTATTGGAACCCAGTTTTTAATGCGAACATTAACCAATTTTGGTCGTGGCGATTTGGCTTTCAAATTGGCCTCAAACAAAACCTATCCAAGCTGGGGTTATATGGTCGAAAATGGCGCAACAACTATTTGGGAACTTTGGAACGGAAATACTGCCGATCCGGCAATGAATTCACAAAACCATGTGATGCTTTTAGGCGATTTACTGATTTGGTATTACGAAAATATGGCAGGAATAAAGAGCAATCCTGAAACTCCAGGCTTCAAACAAATTATTATGAAACCAGATTTTAATGCCGGATTAACTTATGTAAATGCTTCATACGAATCGATTTACGGGACAATCAAAAGTGACTGGAAAAAAGATAAAAAAGCTTTAGTTTGGAATATTACTATTCCTGCAAATACTTCTGCGGTTGTTTATTTACCAACTCATAATGCTTCATCAGTTACTGTAAACAAACAAAAGTTAGCTCAATTTTCAGGAACTTATAAAATAGAAGATAATAGCACAGTTTTAACTTTACCTTCTGGTACTTACGTTTTGAATATGAAATGAAGTAATGTAACGAATTGATCTTAAAATCAATTAGTTACAGGTGTACAGTCAAAATTTATTCCTCCTCTTTCTGTTTGGGTTAATACTTGCCTATTCATATAAGAAGGTATACGTTTTATGATTTGTTTATATCCAGTGCTGTCAAAGCTTATAAAATTATCTCCAACAAGTTCTATTTGCCAGTGCCAGCTTTTATACCCATTTTCATAGATTTTTTCTTTGCGTGAAATATTACTTATTTCAAGTTCAGGTAAAAAACTAGTTCCAGAAGCATACTGAAATTTTAAATCGGTAACTTCTGTAAAAATCAGGGTACTTGGTGCGACCCAAAAGCAGTAACGAGACTTGTCTTCAGTTAAGACCCATTTAAAAATATAGTCGATATCAAATAGTAAATCACATTTTACAAAGTCATCATATGCATCTGAATCAATAGCAAATGCATGTATTGAACAATCATGCCACCCCATTTGTTCAAAGTCATTCTCTGTCCAGATATTTTTTTCTAATTCAAATTGTTCCATTTTTATTTGACTAATTATAAAATATATAATGTTTGTTTTTAATACAAATTTAAAAGAATAATACTCAAAACTGTAATTATATGTAAGAAATTACATTAATATTATGTATTGGTTATTTCAATCAACAACAAAGGGGCATAAGACTTCTTATACTCATTCAACAGAGAAAAATCAAATAGTTGTGACACTTTCGTCAGGAAATTTTGCTATTAACGTTAAATAATCTACATTTTTAATATTTCGGGACAGTACAGGATGCATTGTTAATTTTTTCGTGTTATTTTTACACTTATTAAATATTTTTACCTAAAAAAATGTTAGGTATGTATTTATAGTCAGAAAAAATAATTCATAATTTAATTAAGAATGAAGTTAGCAAAATTAGCATTTGTCTTGTTTGGACTTTTCCTTTTAGGAAGTTGTAAATCGGCTTTAGAGAAAAAGACTTGGAAAGAAGGAATTTTAGTAGATGAATTTATTTATGATAAAGCGCCTTATCCGTCTTGCCACGCCGTTACAATTGTCGAAGCTACAAATGGTGATTTAGTTGCCTCATGGTTTGGTGGAACTCACGAAAGACATCCAGATGTTTGCATTTATGTGGCCATTAAACCAAAAGGAAGTGATAAATGGGGAGAAGGTGTAAAAGTTGCTGATGGTGTGATGAAAGAAGGGCCGAGATTACCAACTTGGAATCCGGTTTTATATCAAATTCCAGGAGGCGATTTAATGTTATTCTACAAAATAGGACCAAAACCATCGGAATGGTGGGGCGTAATCAGAACTTCATCTGATGGTGGAAAAACGTGGTCTGAGGCTCAAAAAATGCCAGACGGTTTCTTAGGGCCAATCAAAAATAAACCAGTTTTATTAAGCAACGGAACTTTATTATGTCCGTCAAGCATTGAAGGCGATGGATGGAGACTTCGTATGGAATCTACTCCAGATTTCGGAAAAACTTGGGTAATGGGCGATACGCTTCCAAGAGGAAAACAAAAAATAAATGCTATTCAGCCAAGTATTTTGTTTCATAAAGATGGAAGTATTCAAGCCATTGGAAGAACCAGAAATAGAGCTATTTTCAGCACATTCTCAAAAGACAACGGAAAAACTTGGTCGGACGTAGAGTTAATCGGACTTCCAAACAATAACTCAGGAACAGATGCTGTAACTTTAAAAGACGGTAGACATTTGTTAGTTTATAATCATGTTTTACCTCCAGGAAAAGAAGCGAAAGGACCAAGAACGCCTTTGAATGTTTCGGTTTCTAAAGATGGAATCAATTGGAACGCTGCTTTGGTTTTAGAAGATTCAAAAATCAGCCAATATTCTTATCCTTCAATGATTCAAAGTTCAGATGGAATGGTGCATATCGTTTATACTTGGAGAAGAGAAAAACTGAAATACGTAAAAGTGGACCCAAGTAAACTGGTTGCACTTCCAATCAAAAACGGAATCTGGCCAGGCGAAGAAGGGAAAGTGGTAACAGCAGTAAAAGCCGAAGAAGAGTAAAATAAATTAAACCATTAAGAGATTAAGAAAGCTAAGTTGCTGTATCTATTTATTCTTTTAAAAAGAACATTAAGCTTAATTCTCTTCATCTTCTAATGATAATTATAAAAAGTATTGAAGCTTAATTTTCTTAATGCCTTAATGGTAAAACCAATTAACATGAAGCTAAATAAAAATTTAATTGTTGCGCTACTTGTTGTTTTATCAACAACATTCAACAGCTGTGCAACGGCTCAGTCTTCCAAAAAACAAAAATATAAAGTTGCAGTTTGCGACTGGATGATTTTAAAAAGACAAAAATTAGGCGCTTTTGGTTTGGCTTCTGAAATAAAAGCTGACGGAATCGAACTAGATATGGGAGGTTTAGGAAACCGACCAACTTTTGACAGCAAATTAGGCGACCCAGTAGAAAGACAAAAATTCTTAGATAAATCGAAAGAAACCGGAGTTGGAATCAGCTCGATTGCAATGTCTGGATTTTATGCACAGCCTTTTGCTACAAGAGAAATCACGCCAATGATTGCGGATTGTATCAAGGCGATGAAAGACATGAAAGTAAAAGTAGCCTATCTTCCGTTAGGAACGCAGACAGATTTGGTTAAAAATCCAGAATTACGTCCAGAAGTAATCAAAAGACTGCAATGGGCAGGAAAAGAAGTGGGTAAAATTGGTGGCGTTATCGCAATTGAAACTTCTTTAAGTGCTACTGAAGAGAAAAAACTTTTAGACGAAGTAGGTTCAAAATATATCAAGAGCTCATTCAATTTTGCGAATGCTTTAGATAATAAAAGAGATATTTCATCAGAATTGAAAATATTAGGAAAGAAATATTTAGCTCAGATTCACGCTTCAAATACAGATCAGTTTTGGTTAGAAAATGATCCAGCGATCGACATGCCAAAAATCAAACAAACTTTGGACGAAATGAAATGGAGCGGATGGCTTATTGTCGAGCGTTCTCGTGATGTAACACAAGTGCATAATGTAAAAGCCAATTACGGCGCTAATGTGGCGTATTTAAAACGAATCTTTCAAAATTAATTTATAACCACAGATTAAAGGATTAAAATGATTTTTTAAATCTGTGGAAATCTTTTAATCTGTGGCAAAAAATATCAAAGAAAATCTGCTTAAACCTGCCTAATCTGCGTGCAAAAAATTTCACGCAGATTTTATAGATATTAGTAGATCGAGCAGATTATTTTTAAAAGAATACCAAAAAAATAGCATACCATGAAATATTTACAATTACTTTTTTTATGTCTTTACGTCTCTTTCGCGACAGCGCAGAACATCACAGTTGTGAGTGATCCGAGTTCGCCGAGAGCAAAATTTGGAGCAGAGAAATTATCAGAAACCCTTTCAGTAAAAGGATTCAGCGTAACGTCTTCTGATAAATTCAAAAAATCAAAAGATAAAGTAATTGTAATTGGAGAAAAAGGAACCGATTTCTGGAAGAAAAATGCTAAAAGCGCTAAAATCGACGATAGCAAATTAACCAAGAAAGAAGGTTTTCAGATTCGCACTCAAAATAACGTAATTTATATCGAAGGAACAGATGCTTCAGGAGCTTTGTATGGCGCTTTAGAATTAACAGATAAAATTAGAGCTTCAGGAAAACTTCCTTCAGAAATTAATATTGACGACAGTCCGGAAATGGTTTTGCGTGGAGCTTGTATCGGAATGCAGAAACCAGTTTACCTTCCAGGACGTGATGTTTACGAATATCCGTACACGCCAGAAACTTTCCCGTGGTTTTATGATAAAGCTTTATGGATAAGGTATTTAGATATGCTGGTAGAAAACCGAATGAACTCGTTGTATTTATGGAACGGTCATCCTTTTGCATCTTTGGTGAAATTAAAAGAATATCCATTTGCTGTAGAAGTTAGCGACGAAGATTTCAAAAAAAATGAAGAAATCTATAAATTCTTAACCGTTGAAGCCAACAAAAGAGGAATCTGGGTAATTCAGATGTTCTATAATATTATTGTTTCTAAGCCTTTTGCAGAGCATTACAACATTAAAACTCAGGATCGTTCAAGACCGATAACGCCGTTATTGTCTGATTACACCAGAAAATCTATTGCAGCTTTTATCGAAAAATATCCAAATGTTGGATTAATGGTTTGTTTGGGAGAAGCCATCAATACAGTTGATGATGATGTAGAATGGTTTACCAAAACGATTATTCCGGGTGTTCGCGATGGTTTACAAGCATTAGGAAAAACAGAAGAACCGCCGATTATACTTCGTTCGCATGATACAGATGGGCCTTTGGTAATGGAAAAATCACTGCCATTATACAAAAACCTTTACACAGAAAGTAAATATACAGGAGAATCTTTAACGACTTATACGCCGGGCGGACCTTGGGGAGAAACGCACAAACAATTGAGTTCTCTTAAATCAATTCATATTGAGAACGTTCATATTTTGGCCAATTTAGAACCTTTTAGATATGGTTCGCCAGATTTTATCCAAAAAACAGTAAAAGCGATGCACAGCGTTCACGGAGCAAATGCATTGCACTTATATCCGCAAGCATCGTATTGGGATTGGCCGTATTCGGCAGATAAAACGAAATCAGGTGAACGTTTATTAGAAATGGATCGTGACTGGATTTGGTACAAAGCATGGGCAAGATATGCTTGGGACAGTAAAAGAGATCGAAACGAAGAAGTTAAATTTTGGGATAATGATTTAGCTGCGAAATTCGGAACGACTCAGGAAGCAGCAAATAATATTTTAAAAGCTTACGAAGAAACGGGAGAAATTGCTCCAAAAACATTGAGACGTTTTGGAATTACCGAAGGAAACCGTCAAACCTTATTGCTAGGAATGTTCGAAAGTCAATTGGTTAATCCGTCAAAATGGAGAGTTTATCCTGGTTTCCACGAATCTTGTGGGCCTCCGGGAGAATTGCTTTTAGAATATGCTAAAAAAGAATGGAACAAAGAACCGCATTCGGGTGAACTTCCAACACAGATTATTACTGAAATTACAGAACACGGAAGATTGGCCGTTGAAGCAATCGACAAAGCCGAGGCCAGCGTAACCAAAGAGAAAGAAGAGTTTAAACGTCTTAAAAATGATATTCATGCGTATAAAGCGTTCGCCGATTTCTTCTCAGAAAAAGTAAAAGCCGCGTTATTGGTTTTAAGATACAGTTATTCAAACGATATTGCCGATTTAGACAAAGCAATGCCTCATTTAGAAAAAAGCATTGAGCATTATGAATTATTGGTAAAACTGACAAAAGATACCTACTACTACGCTAACAGCATGCAGACCGCTCAACGTAGAATTCCGATTGGAGGAGACGACGGGAACAACAAAACTTGGGCAGAATTGTTACCGCATTATGAACGTGAATTGGCTAATTTCAAAAGAAATCTGGAGAAATTAAAATCTTCAAAAGATGGTAAGATCGAAACTAAAGAAGGAAAACCTTGGAAAACAGCCGTAGTAACTTTTATCGATGAAAAACCGGGAACATATCTAGTTAAACCAGGAACAAAAGTCTACGGAACAGATATTTCTGAATTAACTAAAATTGCTCCGGAACTTCAAAACTTAAGAGGATATTCATTCGTAGAAAACGATCAAAACGAAAAAGGAACACATTTGAAGTTTAGAAACACAAAAGCGGTTAAATTAGTGGTTGGTTATTTCAATTCAGATCAAAAGAGATTTTTATTACCGCCAAGTTTGGAAACCGATGCTGCAGGAAATGCGCATGGTCAAGCCGAAGTAATTCTGGCAAGTGCAATGAATTTAAAAGATTTACCTCGTGTAAACATTCATACGTATACGTTCCAGCCGGGTGAGAATAAATTAGATTTAGGTAAAGGAAAAGTATTGATTTTAGGTTTTATCGACGCAGATCAAAACATAACGCCACGAGATGTTGGATATATCGATGCAGGAGAAAAAGCAGCTATTGACTGGTTGTTTTATTAATAATTTGGACGTGTCCCTCCGGGTCGGGCTTTCGGCTATATCTTTTGTTCCGTTTCACTTCACAAAAGGATACCGCCTCAATCCCTCACGCGAGTCAACGTTGAGTTAAACCTGACGGGTTTTTAAAACCCGTCAGGTTTGCTCGAAGTAAACGTGATTAGACCTAACAGGTTTTAAAAACCTGTTAGGTCTGTTATCAAGATAACTTAAAACAACCTTATAATCACTTATATGGTTTAGAAAATATGAATAGAATAGTTTTTTTTATTTTTTGTTTTTTTTCAAGTACATGCTTTGTTTGGAGTCAAAGCACAAAAGGTTCAGCGAAATTCCGAAAGGAAGTTTCGCTGAACTCGTCTTGGGAAACCATTATTTTGGATAATCCGCAAGAGGAAAAATCTTTTGTTGACAATCCAAAATCAGATCAATGGCTGAATGTGAATGTGCCTCACAATTGGGATCAGTATTATGGTTTTAGAAGAACAAAACATGGAAATTTACATGGTACTGCCTGGTACAAAAAAACGCTGAAACTTGATAAAAAAGAGAGTTTAAAACAACATTTTCTCTATTTCGAAGGCGTTAGTTCATACGCAACAGTTTGGGTAAACGGTAAAAAAGTGGGCGAACACAAAGGCGGGAGAACTACTTTTACTTTAGACATAACGAAATCCATTTTTTTCGACAAAGAAAATATCATTTTAGTAAAAGCTTCACATCCCTCTTTTATAGCAGATCTTCCTTGGGTTTGCGGTGGCTGTTCAGGAGAATGGGGATTTTCTGAAGGTTCTCAGCCAATGGGAATTTTTAGGCCAGTTTCTTTGGTAATTACAAACGATGTGAGAATTCAGCCGTTTGGGGTTCATATCTGGAACGATAAATCGGTTTCTAAACAAAAAGCAATTCTGCATACCACTACAGAAATCAAGAATTACAGCACTTCACAACGAAACTTAACTGTCGAAAATATCCTTTTGGATGCTTCAGGAAAGAAAGTTGCTATCAATAAAAGCGATAACAAAATCAATTCGGGAGAAACAAAGGAAATAGCACTGACACTTCCTGAGATTCAGAATCCGAAATTATGGTCGCCATCCAATCCGTACTTGTATAAATTGGTGACTTCGGTTTATGAAAATGGAAAAATAATCGATCAGTTAACAACGTCTTACGGAATCCGCTGGGTGAGCTGGCCGGTAAGCCGTGACGGAAAAGACAATCGTTTTTTCATTAATGACGAACCTGTTTTTATAAATGGCGTTTGCGAATACGAACATTTAATTGGAAAAAGTCATTCGTTTTCAGACGAAATGATTCATTCCAGAATCGAACAAATCAAAGCAGGCGGATTTAATGCTTTTAGAGAAGCACATCAGCCTCATAATTTATTATATCAAAAAGAATTAGACGAAAACGGAATCCTGTTTTGGAGTCAGTTTTCAGCACATATTTGGTACGATACGCCTGAATTTAAAGAAAACTTCAAAACCTTATTGCGAGAATGGATAAAGGAACGCAGAAACAGTCCGTCTGTCGTAATGTGGGGATTGCAGAATGAAAGCACAATTCCGAAGGAATTTGCCGAAGAATGCACGCAGATTATCCGCGAAATGGATCCGTTATCAGCTTCTCAAAGAATCGTAACAACTTGTAACGGTGGAGAAGGAACAGATTGGAATGTAGTTCAGAACTGGTCAGGAACGTATGGCGGAGATCCGTTAAAATACCATTTGGAAATGAGCACTCAGCTTTTAAACGGAGAATATGGCGCTTGGCGTTCTGCCGATTTACATACAGAAGGTGAATTTGACCAAAAAGGAATTTTAAGCGAAAATCGTTTTTCTCAATTAATGGAAATTAAAGCCCGTGAAGCCGAATCGGTAAAAGATAAAATCGCGGGACAATTCAACTGGCTTTTCGCTTCGCATGAAAATCCAGGAAGAGTACAGAACGGAGAAGGTTTTAGAGATATTGATAAAGTTGGGCCAGTCAATTATAAAGGACTTTTTACGATTTGGGGCGAACCTCTGGATGCTTTTTATATGTACCGCGCAAACTATGTTTCAAACAAAACCAATCCGATGGTGTATATCGTTTCGCATACTTGGCCAAGTCGTTGGGAAACAACTGGAATTAAAAACGGAATCGATATTTACTCCAATTGCGATGAAGTAGAATTGTTCAACGATGTGAATAAATCTTCTTTAGGAAAATTAAAAAATCCGGGAATAGGACAGCATTTTCAGTTTAATAATGTAAATATTCAATACAATGTTTTATATGCTGTTGGATATGTAAACGGAAAAGCTGTCGCAATAGATTATATCGTTTTAAATGCACTTCCGAAAGCGCCAAATTTTGATACTTTAATAACGGATAAAGCCGATATTACAAGAGCCAAAAGTGGTTACAATTACATCTACAGAGTAAATTGCGGCGGTTCTGAACTGACAGATTCTGCTGGAAATACCTGGTTTACGGATACACATAAAAACGGACAAAATACTTGGGGATCGTTATCTTGGACGGATAATTTTGAGAAACTGCCTGATTTTTTTGCCAGTCAAAGAACGACTTTCGACCCCATAAACGGAACAAAAGATCCTGAATTATTTCAGAGTTTTAGATACGGCGTTGATAAACTGCGTTATGAATTTCCTGCACCTGACGGGGAATATTTAATAGAATTATATTTCACCGAACCATGGTACGGAACAGGAAGCGGATTGGACTGCAAAGGCTGGCGTTTGTTTGATGTTGCCATTAACGATAATATTGTTTTAAAAGATTTTGATATCTGGGCAGAAGCCGGACATGATAATGCGCTGAAGAAAACATTCAAAGTAAAAAGTACAAACGGAAAAATTGTGATTTCGTTTCCAAATGTAAAGGCTTCTCAGGCGATTATTTCGGCAATTGCTATTGCGACAAAAGACATTTACGCAAGACCAGCGACCGAATCTTCAAAAAACATTCAGAATTTGGTTTTAGATTCTTATGATAAAACTAACAGAGTAGTTTCATGGCTGGATATTAATTCAAAACAATATTCAGATTCTGATATTGTTTTTACTGAATTGCCTTCGGAAATTTTTGGAGCAGATTATTTGCAGTTTTCAATTAATTCTAAAAATAAAGGATCATTTACAGATAAAGAAGAATCGACTGTTTATATTTTAGTTGATGATAAAATAAAGACATTAAAAAGGCTTTCAGATTATAAAAAAATAGAAGAAAAAGCGAAAAACAGCAACGGAATTTCGTTTGATGTTTTCACTAAAAAAGTGAAGAAAGGCGAGAAAATTCTGTTTGATAATTCTGAAACCATTTCTACAATTGCAGTCGTTCCAACTTACGATATGGGCGAAAAAGATGATTCAAGACCTGTTGTAATTATAGAAGCCGAAAAGACAAAAATAACAGGAACTGGAATCGAAAAAGGAAATTTCAAAAAAGCCGATTATATTGAATTCACTAAAAAGACCAATAATAGTATTGAGTTTGAAGTGAAACCCGGAGTTGCAGGAATTTATTTAATGCGTTTCCGTTTTATGAATAGGAATGAAACGCCTTTAAAAGTGAAATTTAAAATGGAAGATGCGTACGGAATTTTAATGCGAAATGATACGATTGAATTTTTCCCATCGCCTGAAAAATGGAAGATTTTGAATACAACTTCTGGTGGTTATATTAATGCTGGAACGTATAAAATAACATTGGAAGGAGATGATTTGAAGGGATTGATGTTGGATAATTTTGAATTTCAATAGTTTTTTTTGAGGTTCAAAGGTTCAGAGGAATAAAGGTGCATAGGTGAAAAAAGGACAAAGGGACAAAGGTTTATCTGGTTTGTCAGGCTGAGCGAAGTCGAAGCCCGCGCAAAGTATTTGACCCAACGTTTATCACATTCAGTTTGTCATCCTGAGGAACGAAGGATCGCACTAGTTGCTCTACAAAGATTGATGACTTAGTTTGCGTGGGCTTCGACTCCGCTCAGCCTGACAAAACCGAAGTAGAATTTAAGAGTAGAATAAAAAAACTATTTATGATAAAACATAAAAACATATTTCAAAAAATTACAATTGCCTTATTGTTTTCGGTATCAATTTTTGCACAAAAACAAGCCAGAATTGTCGAAGACTTTAACAAAAACTGGAACTTCAAATTAGGAGATTATCCAGAAGCAATTCAATCTAATTTCAATGTGTCAGATTGGAGAACGCTTCAATTACCGCATGACTGGAGTATTGAAGGCACTTTTGACAAAGACAGTAAAACTAAACAAGCACAAGGATTTTTACCTGCTGGAAAAGGCTGGTATCGCAAAGTTTTTACTGTTCCTGCGAACTGGAAAAACAAAACAGTTTCAATTGAATTTGACGGTGTTTTTAAGAACAGTGAAGTTTTCATAAATGGAAAATCTTTAGGAATTCGTCCAAACGGATATATTTCTTTTGGTTATGATTTAACGCAGTATTTAAACTTTGGAAAACAGAATTTGGTTGCTGTAAAAGTAGATAACGACTCACAACCCAATTCGAGATGGTATACAGGTTCTGGAATTTATCGAAATGTACGTTTGGTTGCAAGCGAAAAACTGCATGTGGGGAAGTGGGGAACTTATATAACGACTCCAGAAGTTTCCGCAGAAAAATCAAAAATACATTTAGAAGTTACCATTGATAATGATAATGCTACTGCTAAAGAATTTAAACTGGTTACTTCGATTGTAAATGCAGAAAATAAAGAAGTTGCCAATTATACTTCAACAGAAAAAATTGGTGCTAAAACATCAGAAAAAAAGATTCATGATTTGGTTTTAAATCAACCGAAATTGTGGAGTACAGAGAATCCGTATTTGTATAAAGTTATTACAAAAGTGTATGAGAAATCGAAATTGGTAGACAATTATGAAACGCGACTTGGATTTAGATATTTTAATTTTGATTCGGAGAAAGGTTTTTCATTAAATGGCGTTCCAACGAAAATTTACGGAGTTTGTCTGCATCATGATAATGGTGCTTTGGGTGCGGTAGAAAACATTCATGCCGTTAGAAGAAAGCTGGTTTTAATGAAAGAAATGGGAGCAAACGCTATTAGAATGTCTCATAACCCGCATTCGTTGGAAATGATGCAATTGTGCGACGAAATGGGATTCATCGTTCAGGACGAAGCCTTTGATGTTTGGAAAAAGAAAAAAGTAACCAATGATTACCATAAAGATTGGGATGCCTGGCACAAACAGGATTTGGAAGATTTTATCAAAAGAGACCGTAATCATCCATCGGTAATGATGTGGAGTATTGGTAACGAAATCAGAGAACAATTTGATTCGACTGGAATTGCAATTACGAGAGAATTAGCTAAAATTGTAAAATCCTTAGACACAACACGTCCTGTAACTTCGGCTTTGACCGAAAATGTAATTGAGAAAAACTTCATTTACCAATCCGGAGCCTTGGATCTTTTGGGATTCAATTACAAACATGAAGATTATAAAGATTTTCCAACGAAATTTAAAGGACAAAAAATATTGGCTTCAGAAAGTGTTTCGGCTTTAGAAACACGTGGTCATTATGATTTTCCTGACGGAATTAAAGCGTGGCCAACCAAACATGGAGCTCCGTTTGACGGAAATGCCGATTGGACGGTTTCGGCTTACGATCAGGTAAAGTCGTATTGGGGAGCAACGCATGAAGAAAACTGGAAAACGATTAAAAGTCAGGATTTTATGGCAGGAACTTTTATCTGGACAGGATTCGATTATATCGGAGAACCAGATCCGTATCCATTTCCTGCAAGAAGTTCGTATTTCGGGATTGTTGATTTAGCTGGTCTTCCAAAAGATGTGTATTATATGTACCAAAGCGAATGGTCAAACAAAACCGTTCTGCATATTTTACCGCATTGGAACTGGAAAAAAGATCAAGAAGTAGAAGTTTGGGCTTATTACAATAATGCAGATGAAGTGGAATTGTTCTTAAACGGAAAATCTTTAGGAAAAAAAGCAAAACAAAATGATGATTTACATATCTCTTGGCGTGTAAAATTTGAACCTGGAACATTAAAAGCGGTTTCTAGAAAGAACGGAAAAGTAGTTTTAGAGAGGGAAATCCGCACAGCAGGAGAAGCTTCAAAACTAGACTTGCAAGCCGATAAAACTTCAATCAAAAACGATACTTATGAGTTGGTTTACGTAACAGTTTCTATGACTGATAAAGATGGAAATTTAGTGCCAAACGCAATGGATTTAGTCAATTTTGAAGTTTCTGGCGGTGGAAAATTAGTTGGAGTTGATAATGGTTATCAGGCTAATTTAGATTCTTTTAAAGCCAATTCTTGTAAGTTGTTTAATGGAAAATGTGTTGCGATTATTCAGTCGAATGGGAAGAAAGAAAATATTCAGGTGAAAGCGATGGCTGGAAATGGAATTCCGGTTTCAGCGATTCAGATAAATGTTAATTAATTTTATATGTCGCCCCGCTGGGGCTTTGATTCTCTAATCTATTATTTTTCTTCTTCTTCTATAAATATTAAGCTCCGCTGGAGCTTTCAAATTACAATTTAGAAAATCTTTCCAGCTCTGGAAGAGCGAAACATAAAAAAAATCCGCTTCAAAATTTGAAAGCGGATTTTTTTTATCTTAGTAATCAGACTTTGAGTAAAATATGGAAATAGAAAATACCACAAATACAAAAGGAAAAGTTTTTCCTGCTATTATTTTTGCTTTAGAATTGTATGCCCTGCCCATACAGTTTTATTTATTATTAGAAGGATCTGAATTTACATTCTTTAGTGCCGCGGTGCGTTTTTTTAGCTTTTTTACAATTCTGACCAATACTATAGTTTTTCTTTGCTGTACAACACTTTTGTTTTTTGGAAAATCTAAAATTCATTCTTTTTTTTCAAAGTACTCAACTATTACTGCTGTAACCGTATATATTTTGATTGTAGGGATTGTTTTTAATTTACTTCTTCGTTCTATAGTTAATTTAGAAGGGCAGCATTGTATTGTAAGCGAAATTTTTCATACTGTTGTACCGGTTCTATTTTTCGTTTACTGGCTGTTTTTTATCAGTACGGAGAAAATCTCTTATAAAGCTATTTTGTTTTGGCTGCTTTATCCGGTTATTTATATGATCTATACGCTTTTTCATGGCGTTATGACCAGTTTTTATCCATATCCTTTTATTGATGTCACAAAATTAGGTTTCAAAACAGCTATTAGAAACGGACTGTTTGTACTCGTATCATTTATAATTTTATCTATTATTCTGATTTTTATTTATAAAATAAGAAGTAAAAAAACGAATTAAACATTCTTAAGATAATTCAGTTTTAAATAAAAACTATTCATAAAAAAACATTCCGCTCCAAAAACTGAAGCGGAATGTCACCATTAAAAAAAAATCAAGAATTATCGCTATAACTCAAGTTATCGTTTTTAGAAAACACCAATGTAGTGGTTTCCTGGTTTGTTAACCAATTTTGCACCTTTTGTAACAGCACCTGTTACAGCATCAATAATATAGATATTTCCATCTTTACCTACTGGAGTTACTGCAATGTAAATTTCGTTTCCATCAACTACAAAACCTTGGTATTGACCAAAATCTAAATCTGCATCGTAAGGAATTCCATCTACTAATTTTGCTGTTTTTGCGTTTAGGTCAAGTCTTGCAACATATCCCTGGTCATTTGCATTATGGTGGTAAACTGCATATGCAATTCCGTTTCCTACATATCTCCAGGCATCGATATAAGAACCTGTAACTCCAAGAGCAGCATCTAAACTAAAAGAATACGAGTTATCATATTCATTACTTTGGTTAATTTTCAGGATATAAGAACCTTTTTTAGTATCTCTTTGAGTTGCCTGATAGATATTTCCATCATTTGCTACAAAGCTGTTAAAACTTCTGTATCCGCTTGTATCACCAAAACCAACTGTAGAAGTAATTACTTTAGGATTTTTTAATGAAGGATAATCTACTACAACTGATTTAGATCCTAAACGATCAAATGTGCTTTCGTTTGTTCCTGTAGCCGGATTTGTTTTACGCATCCATGTTCCAATAATCAATTTGTCTCCTGCTTTGTTTAAGGTTGGAGCATCTAAACGGAAAATATGGTGTCCTAAAGCTTCTTCTGCAGCAGATAAAGCAATTTCATACTGCTCGTAAGTAGAAATATTAATTTTTTGGAAGTCTAAACTTAATACCGTTGCAGAACCTCTTGTGTATTTATATGTTGTTCCGTCCTCTTCTGTTTTTACAACAGGAGCGGTTACGTTTACAGCTACACCAGTTTTATCACCGTCAAAAAGTTTTACCCATCTTGGTGATGCTCCTGCATATTGTGCAATGCTTACCGTTTGTCCAGACTGTACGAAGTTTTTACCTCCATTTACATTATAAGTCATAAACTGACCTCCGTTTGCACCTGTGTAAGTAATATTAAAAAGTGTTTTTCCATCTACAGATGATTGTAAACGTGCTGTTCTGCTTGACTGAACAGGTTCTCCGTTTTCGTAAACATCAATAGATACATTTGGATTTTTTGCATCTGTTTTGCTGACAGAAAATACTTTAGTTCCGCCGTCTCCGTCTCCGGGATTAGTCTGCATTAAAGCACCTGCAACAGTTATCCATCTTTCTTCGGTTGGAGTAGGATCTACAGGAGTTTCTTCATTTTTATTATCGTCACTGCTGCAGCTTGTCAGCGCAAATGTGGTAAAAAACAATCCACATGCCAGTAGTTTAAATGTACTTTTTTTCATATTTATTACATTAAAAGTTATTAATTAGTTACTAAAATTTATTGAGTATGTAGTTTACTTTTAAATAAAAAGCTCTTCCGGGTTTTTGAACCGCAAAATTGTCATAAACCTCTTCGTTGGTTATGTTTTTAGCATCAAAGCTTACAATATATCTTTTGCCTCGAAATATGTAACTTAAACCCAGATCATGAGGAAACTGCGATGGAGTTTTGTCCATTTCTGTTTGAAGCCATGTTGTATAAAATTCACCTACATAACTAAAATTGTAATACAGATTCAATTCTGATTTTTCCTGTAATACATTTTTAAAGTTGTATTGTGCATTAGTATTTATAATGAAGTAAGGTTCATTTGGATACTGCTTATTATAATTGTCATAAATTTTGCCGTTTGGATCGTATTTAAGTTTGAACAATGAATTAAATCGTGACATATTCATTGATACAAACAATTTGTTTTTATTCGAATATTCTAATGAAGCTTCATAGCCAAGAGATTGTGCAGTTCCCATATTTACAGATGGGGTTGCCTGCAGAGCCTCATTGACTCTGGTGCTGAACTGGCGCACAATTTTGTCTTTAGAATTTCTCCAGAATCCTGAACCCGAAAAACTGAATTTGTGTTCATTAATTTTAAAAGGACCAAATCGAAGACCAACATTTAGGTTATTACTCTGTTCAGGTTTTAATGAACTATTTGATGTTTGATTTTCACCCGGATTACCAAAAATTTCATTTTCAGAAGGAAGTCTTATTGCCTTTTCTGCAGATGTAGATAACATTAATTTAGGCAGAACAAAATAAGATGCTGCAAATCCGTATCCGTAGAAAGTCGTATTGTTATTTTCCAGATTTTCGGTAATTGTAGTCTGCCCGTTTGTTGTAGTCAAAACAGGAGTTCTCTGTTCTGTTTTTTGGTTGTATCTTTTACCAAATACATTTGTTCTTAAGCGGGAACCAAGACCTTCAAATTCGTAGGCAAATGATAAAATGTTTTTTTGCAGGTCGCGTTTCTGCTGAAAATTTCTTTCCAGTTCAGATTTCATTTCATCGTAATCATCTCTCATAAATGAGTAAAGCATTGTACTGAATACAAATCTGTGATTTTCATTTACAGAATAATTTAAACCGCCCCTTGTACTGAAAATTTTATTATTAAGATGAAGAATTGTCGGCGCTCCCTGCTGTGCTCCATTTGGTGTTAAAATAGGAAGGCCTTTAAGACCAATTGCTTTTTCGTTAAACCAGTTGTAATTCCATTTTACTGTATCGTTTAAAACTTCATTTCTCTGGCTGAAAACCGAATTAATATTAAATTCAAGACCTTTTATTATAAAATCTTTTTTAGCGTAATTAATGCTTATTACTTTGGCATCTGCTTCTGTAAACCTTCCTTTATATGGAGTAGACATTGCCTGACCATGCTGGATTTCATTATAATCATCAGACATGTTTATGCCCACTAAAAAAGTATCAGCCCACTCAACATCTGTAAAACCAAGTTCAAAACGGCCTCCATAAGAACGATAAGCATCATTAAAACGTTTAGCGCGTATTTGTTTCATTACACCATCTGCCTGCACGTCACGGGCAAATTTCCCCCATATTTCATAATTATTGTCAGAGTAATTATAAAATCCCGATCCTTTTAAAGTAAAACCAGATTTGTCGCGGTATGTCGTATTAAAATTTGATTGAATGGTATTAAATGAACCATAAGATACAGAAGCATTCAACGAATTTTTAGCTCCTTTTTTCAGGATTACATTAATAGCACCGCCCAAAGCATCATCGGCTAAATGTGCCGGAATTACGCCTTTGTAAACTTCAATTCTTTCAATTAAAGCAGGAGGAATACTGTTTAAGTTAAAAGACGAACCGTAAGTAGAAATAGGAATTCCGTCGATAAATATTCGGATGGCATTGCCAGACATTCCGTTTAGGTTGTAATTTACGCTGGAACCTAAACCTCCGTTTTGTCTGATTCTGACTCCCGCAGACTGTCCTAATAAATCATTAGTTTGGATATTTCTTTTGGCTGCTTCCTGAGTTTCGATAACATTTACAGAAAAGCCTTTTTCGATGATTTCTTTTTTGGCAGTTTTTTTCTGAATCAATACTTCGTTTAATGCTTTTGGATCCGTTATTTTTTCCAGAGAAATCGTAATTTGCTGTGAAGGACGGTTTAAAACAAAATTTACACTTTTGTTTTGGGCTTCCATTGAAGAAATTTCCAATGTGTAATTTCCGTATGAAAGGTTTCTAAATTCAAATTGACCATCGTTATCTACAACGGCAAATTTTTTTGTACCGCTGATTTGTACTGAAGCACCTGTGGCGATTTCGTTATTGGTAAAGGTTACTTTTCCTGTAATTTTTCCAGTTTGAGACCAGCCAGAAAGGGTTATCATGAAAAGGAGAAAGTAAAAAATTCTCATATTTTAAGTTGTACTGATTTTATATGGCAGCAAACTTATAGTATTATTTAAATTTGATCTAAATAAACCTGTTAGAAGATTATTAGATTTACATTAGAGATTTTAATGTTGGAAATAAGTAGTAATTGTTAATGTAAAACCGTGCTGAAAACTTAGATTCTCAGCACCTTAGAATCTTAGTATCATAAATTTACAATTTTGCTTTGAATTTTTTAATTGAGAAATTTTTAGACTTAATAACTTTTCCATTATCAGTAATCATTACACAGCTGTAATCTGGAAATTTTTGAAGTAAAAGCAAGCCTTCAGTCTGTCCCAGAACCATCATTGAAGTGCTTAATCCGTTTGCGGTTTCGGCATTTGGACCAAAGACAGTCACGCTGCACAAGCCCGTTGCAGGATATCCGGTTGCAGGATTTATAATGTGAGAATATCGTTTTCCGTTAAAAATAACGAACTTTTCATAACTCCCGGATGTAGTTACCGCACCTTGATTTAAGGGAACGACTGCCAGAAGTTTTTCAGGTTTAAAAGGGTTTGTGATTCCAATTTTCCAAGGCTGTCCGTTAGGCTGTTTCCCCCAGGTGCTCATATCGCCGGAACCGTTTACAATTCCGGCTTCAATGCCTTTTGCCATCATCATTGTACGGCATTTATCGGTTGCGTAACCTTCACCTAAAGCGCCAAAGCCAATCTTCATTCCTTTTAGTTTTAAGAAAATTGTAGATTGAACAGAATCTAAAATAATGTTTTTATAACCCACTTTCTCAACCGACTTTTTTATGGCTTCCGCCGAAGGCATTTCGGTCATCGAACCGTCAAATTTCCAGATTCGGTCCATTGCGGCAAAACTAACATCAAATCCGCCGTTGGTTATTTCTGATAATTTTAAAGCTCTTTGTGCAAGTTCAAATACTTCGCGATCAACTTTTATAGGTTTAATTCCGGCATTTTGATTTACCTGAGAAACCTGAGAATCCGGTTTCCAGTCAGAAATTAGGTTTTCAATTCGCGTAATTTCGGCAATTACTTCGTTTATATTTTGTTCTGCAGTTAGAGAATCCTTTGCCACAATACTAATGTCAAAACGTCCGCCCATAAGCAGAGTGGTTCTTTTTCGTAAAACCTGCGAATGTGCTGAAAAACAACAGGAAATTACAAACAGGATTAATAATTTATGTGACAATAATTTGTGCATATTTTTAAAGAATTTGAAGAGTCATATGTGTCGCCCCGCTGGGGCTTTGGTTTGGTATGAATTAAATTAATCTATAAATATATCGCCCCGCTGGGGCTAATTTTTTTTAGATGTGCTAATTTAATCTATAAATATATCATCCCTTCGGGATTTGTACTCCTAAAAATCAAAATAGCTCTAGCGGAGCAAAATATTTATAGATAATAATTGATTTATCGTTAATAAAGCTCCAGCGGAGCGATATTATATTACCTCGCTGGTGTTATTTTTTTAGATCTGCCAATTAATCTATAAATATGTCATCTCTCCGGGATTTGTTTTCCTAAAATCAATATAGCTCCAGCGGAGCAAAATATTTATAGATAATTTTTGATCCATCGTTAATAAAGCTCCAGCGGAGCGATATATTACCTCGCTGGTGTTATTTTTTTAGATCTGCCAATTAATCTATATGTCATCCCTCTGTGATTGGTAGTATCTATTTGTAATATCAATAATCAACAATCTAAAATCTAAAATTGCACTCCTAATAACAATCGGTTAAAATTTGTCCTTTTTCCTTGTAATCATCGAGATTTAGCATTTTGTTATCACGACACAATTCACCCAGAATCACTTCTACATCTTTCTGCATTGCAAGCGAACCGCAAATCATGATTACACCGCCGTATTTCAATAAATTAACAAAAAATGCGGTATCCCTTTTTATCAAATCCATTACATAAATTTGTTCGGCTTCTCGCGATAAAGCGACATGAAAATTATCCAGATATTCTTTTTGGATCATTATATTGGCAAACTTTTTATAAGCCAGCAGTGTCGGCGTTTCCATTCTAAATCCGCTGTAAAGCTGTATTTCTTTCTTAGCTTTATTTTGTTCAATCATTCCAAGAAAAGGAGCGATTCCTGTTCCGTTAGAAATAAAAGCCACTTTTGACGCTTTCTTTGGGAAATGGAAAGCATGATTATTAATAATTCTGGCTTTAATAGTATCGCCGGGCTCCAGATTGTTTAAATATCCAGAACCTAATCCGTTTGGATGCAGTTTTACAACCAATTGTACATTTCCGGAATGATTTCCAATAGAGTAGAGGCGTTCTCTCGAATCATTGGCAGGATAAACTGCCAGTAAATCGCCAGAAGCAAATTTCGTTCGGCTATTGGCACGCAGTGTTAAAATAAAAGTATGTTCAGTATCTGAAATTGGCGTTTTATCTAAAACCATTAATTTCTGTAAACCTTTTGGAACATGGTTATACAGAGATGGAGTAGAGGCAAGCGGAATTTCGGTTTTCCTGCTCCACAGTTTTACCCATTCTGTAAACTCAACTGCCGATTTATCATTAACGGTTTGTAAATCTAAAAAGCGTTCTGACCAATTTTGATTTTCCAGAAGCTGATCGATTTCAACAGCAAACTGACAGAAATCAGGATAAGATTTTGATCCAAAACCAACAACCGAAAATTTAATTTTTTGTTCCTGATTTTGTTTTTGTAAAAGGGTTTTGAATTTTCTGGCGTTTGAAGGCGGATCACCTAAACCATGAGTAGACGAAAAAACAATAATATGCTCAGCTTTTGGGTAAACCGAAAAACTATTTAATTCGGCCGTAAAAACTTTTTTTCCATGGCTGATTAACTGCTTCGCAATAGCATTGGCAAATCGAAAAGAGCTTCCGTTTTCAGAACCAACCAGCAAAATATAATTGCTTTCATTGGCTTTGAATTTATTTTTAATTCGGCTTGATCTTCGTTTTAGAGTAATAGCAAAACCAGAATAAATAAAGAAAAGAATATTAAGACACGCAATGGCTAAAATTACAGCCCAGACAGCATTAATTCTTCCTGTATGCAGGTCAAGGCTTAAAGCTGATAACTGAACAGTAAACGGCGAACGTTTTTCTGAAAGTAAAGTGCCGTCAACCTGATTGACTTCAATTTCGCGGTCTTTTAGTTCAATGATATAATATTCTTCAGGATCATCTGTAAAAGGAAATTCGATTTTCTTTACATCAGACAGGAGTGTGGTTTTAAATACCGAAGTTTTTTTGGCTTCCGCCGAAAGTTCTGTTTTTACCGGTTTTGCTTTTTCTTCACCCATAAAAAAGTTAAATCTTTCCAGCGATAAATAAGTTCCGGTAAGCGCGATAATCAAAATTGGGATCAAAGCCAGACGGCCTAAAACAACATGATAATATTGTGCAAAATATTCTTTAATTACTTTCGAAAAGAAATTACGGATGCCTCTTTGTCTTTTTAAAACCAGTACAAATCCCGAAATTGAAATTAACAGTAAACAAAAAGAAATTACGCCAACAAAGAATCGGCCGGTTTCATGAAGAAACAGCGAACGATGAAAACTTGTAACCCATTTAATAAATTCACTCTTTTTTGCAGGCGTTCCTAATGCTTTTCCGGTTTTAGGATTAATATAAGCATTCACATCATTTCCATCTTTATCAATGGCCTGAAGTGTTACAAACTGATTGTAATCGACACTCAATTCGGTGATTTCTGAGTATTCTTTTTTTAATACCGGCAGTGTTTCTCCCAAAGTAATTTTATCAAAATCAGCAGCTTTGTACGGAAGTGTTTTTTCCTGTACTGCATCGACTGCGAGAATGATTCCGGTAACAGAAGCTAAAAGCAGAAATATCGAAGAAAATAAGGCCAGAGCCAAATGTGCGTAGCGCCAGAAAGAAAGAGTCATTTAGTGTATTCTAGAAATGTAATAAAATATTTAAAGCTTTGTCAAGGTTTTACAACTTTGACAAAGCTCGGATTTTAAGTTTAAGCAGAAAAATATTTCATGCTTATCTAAGTTAAAATAAGATTATATTTTGTTCAGTCTTACATATTTAATGTAACCTTTACCGTCTGTTTTGTCAGCAAGACCTTCTGTTGTAAGCGGAATTTCAAGATCGCTTACATAATATTTCTGATCTTCAACTGCTGACTCAAAACGCAGTTTGTAACCTTTATTGATTTTAGAATCTTCAATTTCGATTGTTGTAACACTGCGGTCTCCTCCGGTAACAGATGCACCGGTTTTTGCGCTGATGTCTTCACTTTTCTGAGCGTGGAATTTATTCCATTCTTTCAATGATTTGTACCATTTTTTGTCGTCGCCCATTACATAAAGTGTTTTTTCGTATGCACCGCTTGGGTTAATAAGCGAAACAACAATATAAGCACCTTCTCCCATATAATTTGTCATTTGCAGCATGCATTTGTATTTGCTTGATTGTGCATTTGCCTGTAAAGCAACAAAGAATATAAGAACGATTTTAAGTATAGATTTCATTTTAATTAATTGTGAATTATGAGTTGTGAGTTATGAATTATTAGTTGTGAGTTATGAATTATGAATTATGAGTTATGAGTTATGAGTTATGAATTATAATGTATAGTCTACAACTCATAACTTATAATTCAAAACTCATAACTTTTAAAGATTATTTTAAAAAGTCAATTGATACATTATTTTTTGTAAGTAACTCATTTTCTTTAGCCAGAGCATAAGGAGTTTCGTCAAATTCAGTATTGATGTCTTTTTTAGCTCCTGCAGAAATAAGATACTTTAATATAGAATCATCTTTAGATGTCATAGCAGCTCTGTGCAAAGCGGTTAAACCATCTTTGTTTTTTACATTTACGTCTACTTTTAAATCTGTAATTTTTTTAAGAAGCGAAACGTCATTTTTTGTAATAGCTAAATGATACAATGTATTTCCGTCTTTTTGAGCCGCTGCTAAGTTTAAACCTTTATCCTGCAGTAATTTCGCTTTAGCATCAAATGGATCTGCAGCATTGTCTTTTCCTGCCGGACGGTAAGATTGTACTAAATACACACCTAGATTGTTTCCGTCTTTGTCTTTTACATTTACATCAGCACCTTTGCTTAAAAGTACATTTACAGCTTCTGGCGTTCCATATCTAACCGCATTTGTCAAAGCTGATTCTCCTTTTAAGTTCTGAGCATTAATATTTTTAGCCACAGGAAGTAAAATCTCTAAAACAGCAGTTTCTCTTGCCGATGCTGCAGCCATTAAAGGCGTGTTTCCTTCTTTATCTGCTTTATTAGCATCAGTACCTTTGCTTAAAAAGTATTTTACAATTTCTGCCTGATTTGGTTTTCCGGCTAAAATATGCAATACATTTTGTCCTGCTTTGTTTTGTGCAGTTGGTTTCAGCTTTATTTCTTCAACTAAATATTTATAAGTTTCGATTGTATTGGTTTCTCTTCGGCTTCCCTGAGCAGCTGTAAACAATGCATTATCATTTGGTTTTACTCCTTTTGCTAAAAGTTTTTTCAAAAGATCAATATTACCAGATCTTGCTGCATAAACAAAAGCAGTATTTCCGTCATTATCCACATCTTTAAGAGACATTCCTTTTGTTGCAAAATAATCAGCAGCTTTTAAATCTTTATCAGAAGAAATTGCTAAAAGCAATAAGTTGGCGCCATTTGCATATTTTTTCTTCGGATCGATTCCGGCTTTAAAGAAAGTATCATATAAAGCAGGATTTGATTGTCCGTTTGAAGCAGCAAAATCTATAGGAGTAGTTCCGTGGCTGTCTTCAAATTTAACGTCAGAGCCTTTTGCTATTAAATATTCAACTAATTCTGTATTTCCTCTGTACGCCGCCCAGTGTAAATAAATACGGTTATCGTGGGTTAATTTTGTAATTGAATTTCCAGGCAGATCGACTAAGTATTTGATCACAGCAATTGGTGCATCATTATTAATTGCCAGTGTAGTTACATCAAAAGCATTTATGTTTGCTTCGGCAGGATTGTTACCTTTTGCAATTTCAGCTTTAACCGTTTCAACAGTTGGAGAAGTTTTCCAGAAAGACTGTTCTAATAAGGTGTTTTTTTGCTGTGCATTAACAAAGAACACTGCCGTTAATGCTAAAGAAATAAAAAGATTCTTTTTCATATTTTGTTATGTTGTTTATTGGAGTATGACGTCCAAAAATTATAGATGAAACAAATGTCTATTTAGAATAAATCAAAATAATCGCAAATGTAAAGATTAATATTTTTAAATCAAGTTTTATTGCCTTCAAAAGTTTAATTCTAATAATTTTTTAATTTATTTCTGCACTTCTGGTTTTTTGTTTTCAACTATATCGATTTTTTAAAATTGTAAGACAAGAATTTTATATTTTAGTTTAAAAGTGTTTAATATTTTTTTTATTCTTATTGATTTAAAATATTGGTAATTAATATTTTAACTTTTTAATAAGTAGAACATTTTAACTATTGGCAGTTTTTCTTTCTTACTTAAAAAAATACCTTTTCATGACGAAATCTGCCTTTCAAAGTTTATCAGATTTTACCTAAAAATGACCAAAATTGAAATTTATCTGTTGATAACTGTTTTTTTGTTGGATGTAATATTTCTGTTTTTTTTGTTGACAACTCTATTTAGATTTAGTATAAATAACTGATAATTCGGTAACTACGGAAAATTATGCAGCTGTTAATAAATAGTTTTTTTAGTGGTTTTTAACATTGTTCTTTCCTGTTGATAATTGCTCGGATTTTTAACATCAAAACTTAGACAATAGAAAATTGAGGGGTTAATTTTGTATGTATAGAAAACACAGTTACCCACCCCAAAATCCTGTTCGTTTTCTAATCTGAATTAGTCACCGATAAATACTATATATATGTCTATATTTGATAAAAGAGTCAATTATAAACCTTTTGAATACCCGGAGGTTTTACAATTTACAGAAGCGATAAATAAAGCGTATTGGGTTCATACAGAAGTTGATTTTACTGCTGATACTCAGGATTTTCACGCTCACTTATCTCTGGCAGAGAAAACAGCGGTAAAAAACAGTCTGCTGGCAATTGCACAGATTGAGGTAGCCGTAAAAAGTTTTTGGGGAAACATTTACGAGCATTTTCCAAAACCAGAATTTAATGGTTTAGGAAGTACTTTTGCTGAGTGTGAATTCAGACATTCTGAAGCGTATTCTCGTCTTTTGGAAGTGTTAGGTTATAATGATGAATTTGAAAAACTTCTGGATGTACCGGTTATTCGTCGTCGTGTAGATTACCTTTCAAATGTACTTAAAGACACCAAATCTCAGGACAACAGAAAATATATGGTTTCGCTGATCTTATTCAGTATTCTGATCGAAAATGTTTCGCTTTTCAGTCAGTTTGCCATCTTGCTTTCTTTTACAAGATTTAAGGGGTACATGAAAAATGTGAGCAACATTATCGCCTGGACCTCTATTGATGAGCAGATTCATGCAAATGGAGGAATTTATATTATCAATAAAATCAGAGAAGAATTCCCGGATTATTTTGATGAAGAGACATTGGCTTTGGTGAGAGAAACAGTTAAAGATTCTATTGCAGTCGAATCAGACATATTAGACTGGATATTTGAAGAAGGTGAAATTGAAAGTATTAAAAAAGGTGATTTAGTGAATTTTATGAAATTTAGAATTGACGAAAGCCTGAAACAAATTAATATTCCGGTAATTTTTGATGTAAAGGTTGAAGATTACAAAGCTCTGGCTTGGTTTGAAGAAGAAGTTTTTGCCAACAGTCTGGACGATTTCTTTGCAAAACGCCCTGTAGAATATACTAAACACGATAAAAGCATCACGGCAAACGACCTTTTCTAAAAGCAGCACAATATGAATACAATAGATCCAAATGAAGTAAATAGTCTTCCGCATAATGAAGCAGGAACCAAAATGTGGTGGAAGAACTCTGAAAGTGAACAAATTTTAAATCGCGGTTATCTTTTAAAAGGAGAAACAGTAGAAGGTGCAATTGACAGAATTTGTACAGCTGCTGCCAGAAGATTATACAAACCAGAATTAAAAGAGTCTTTTGTAGAAATGATCGAACGCGGCTGGATGAGTATCAGTTCGCCGGTCTGGGCTAATATGGGAACCGAAAGAGGTCTGCCTATTTCTTGTTTTAACGTTCACGTTCCAGATAAAATTGAAGGAATTACACATAAATTAGGCGAAGTAATCATGCAGACTAAAATAGGCGGTGGAACATCTGGTTATTTTGGAGAATTGCGTGAGCGCGGAAGTGCCGTAACCGATAACGGAAAAAGCAGCGGTGCCGTAAGTTTTATGAAACTTTTTGATACGGCTATGGATACGATTTCGCAAGGCGGAGTGCGCCGCGGTGCATTTGCAGCGTATTTGGATATCGATCATCCGGATATAGAGGAGTTTTTAAAAATTAAAAGTATTGGAAATCCAATCCAGAATTTATTTACCGGAATCTGTGTGCCGGATTACTGGATGCAGGAAATGATTGATGGAGATGCTGATAAAAGACAAATTTGGGCAAAAGTATTAGAAAGCCGTCAGCAGAAAGGACTGCCGTATATCTTTTTCAGCGATAACGTAAATAAAAACAAACCACAGGTTTATAAAGATCAAAACCTAAGAATCAACGCTAGTAATTTATGCAGTGAGATTATGCTTCCGTCAACTCATGACGAATCATTTATCTGCTGTCTTTCTTCTATGAACTTAGAATTGTATGAAGAATGGAAAGATACTGAAGCGGTAAAACTGGCGATCTTTTTCTTAGATGCAGTTTTACAGGAATTCATCGAAAAAACAGAAGGCAACTATTATCTTTCTGCAGCAAATAAATTTGCTAAAAGACACCGTGCGCTTGGATTAGGTGTTTTAGGATGGCATTCTTATCTGCAAAAAAATATGATTCCGTTTGAAGGAATGGAAGCTAAAATGAAAACAACAGAGATTTTCAAACATATAAGCGACAAAGCAGATAAAGCAAGTCAGGAACTGGCTAGAATTTATGGTGAACCTGAATTGTTAAAAGGTTATGGAAGACGTAATACCACTACAATGGCAATTGCTCCAACGACTTCATCTTCGGCAATTTTAGGACAGACTTCGCCGGGAATCGAACCTTTCAGCAGTAATTATTATAAAGCTGGATTAAGCAAAGGTAATTTCATGCGTAAGAACAAATACCTTAAAAAGTTATTAGAAGAAAAAGGTTTAGACAATGAAGAAGTCTGGAGAGAAATTATGCTAAACGGAGGAAGTGTTCAGCATATGTCACAGCTTTCTCAAAATGAAAAAGATGTTTTTAAAACATTTAAAGAAATCAGCCAGTTAGAAATTGTACAGCAGGCAGGAATTCGTCAGAAATTTGTAGATCAGGGACAAAGTTTAAATCTTAATATTCCGGCAGAATTAGCGATTAAAGATGTAAACCGTTTAATGATCGAAGCCTGGCAGCAAGGAGTTAAAAGTTTGTACTACCAAAGAAGCCAGAGTGTTTCTAAAGAATTAGTAACGAGTCTTGTTTCTTGCAGCAGCTGCGAATCATAAATATTAAAAAGCCGAATCTTATTTAGATTCGGCTTTTTTATTCATATTGTCATGTCGACGAAGGAGACATCTCCGCAAGTAACTCTGTAATGATTGTCCTTTTAAACACATAGAAGCATAAGTATTGCTAAAAGAATTCGGAAAGCCTGCTTTCCAAACAGAGTTACTATGATTGTTAATGCAAGTGAAACGCCTTTTTTCAAGTTAAAAAGTTATGTTTCTATGTGTTAAAGAAAAACCTCAAACTTTAGACTTCAACCTGCTCAGCGTTTCCTGAGAAATGTTGATATATGAAGCCACAATTTTATTTGGCAGTCTTTTTACAATAGCCGGATTAATTTTGAGTAATTGATTGTAACGTTCCAAAGCATCCATAGTGGTAAACGACATTAACCGATTGGCATTATTTACATAAGCTTTCTCTAAATAATTGCTGTAAAACTCTCGCCATTGCGGAATAATCTTCATTAAATGATTAAAATCCTCGTGTGTGATGGCGAGTAATTCAGATTTCTCGATTACCTGAATATTTTCCTGAGCAGGCATTTTGGTTATAAAACTGACTAAAGCTGTGGCAAACTGATTTTCAAAAGCAATATATCGGGTAACGTCTTTTCCTTCTTCATTAATAAAAAAGATTCTTATACAGCCTTTTCCAATAAAAAAAGTCTGCTGGCTGGTTTGTCCCTGTTCCAGCAGTAACTCATTTTTACTTTTTTTCAAAGGTTTGAAATAGGAGAGAATGGTATTTAAATCTTCATCCGAAACTTCAATGCTTTTTCTAATATAATTACCAAGCTGTTCGTATATCATTTTTAGTTATAATCACGCACAAATTTACGGTAGTGTAGAATATCTTCGATAGATAAAACTACTAAGTCGTGCTGTTGTGCAAAGCTAATGATTTTGTCGAGTTTAGCCATGCTGCCGTCTTCATTCATTAATTCGCAAAGAACGGCTTCGGGCTGTAAACCTGCCAGTTTCATTAAATCGACACTTCCTTCTGTATGGCCGTTTCGTTCTAAAACACCATTATCTCTCGCACGAAGCGGAAAAATATGTCCGGGCCTTGCCAGATCTTCCGGTTTTGCATTTTGTGCAATAGCGGCTTTAATGGTTGTAATTCTGTCAGCAGCAGAAACTCCGGTTGTAACGCCTTTTTTAGCTTCAATCGTAACGGTAAAAGGAGTCTGGAAACTGCTTGTATTTTCTTTTACCATATAAGGAAGGTCGAGCTGGTCTGCTTTTTCATTTGGAAGGCAGAGACAGACAATACCGCTGCATTCACGAATCATTAAAGCCATATCTGCAGTATTCATGTGGTGTGCAGAAAAAATCAGATCGCCTTCATTTTCGCGGTCTTCATCATCGGTTACGATAATTCCTTTTCCGTTTTTAAGCTGTTCGAGGGCGTTTTCAACCCGTTCTTTACTGGTTATCCCAAATTGTACTAACGGACTTATTTCTGTACTTATCATTGTATTGTGTTTTGAAACTTTTTAAAATAATTGGATTTCAAATGTACAGTTGTCTGGAATGTAAAAGTTTGATATAAGTCAATAAATTGGATATACTTTTTTAGTGTTATTCTAATTTAATTATCATAAAATCTTAATTTAGTACCCAGAAATTATAATCCTAAACAATAAAATACCCGCAGTAAAAAATGGAAAATATCACAGTAATTATAATGTTACTCTTTGGCGTAGCTTTTCTTAGTTTAATAAGTAAAAGATATAATTTTCCAATTCCTATTGTTTTGGTAATGTGCGGTGTAATTATCAGCGTTATTCCGGGGCTTCCAGTAATAGCACTGAGCCCGGAAATTGTTTTTATTATCTTTTTGCCGCCTCTTTTATATCATGCAGCGTGGCATACAAGCTGGTCAGATTTTAAACAAACCATACGTCCCATAACGTTAGCGGCTGTTGGTTTGGTTTTTTTTACTACAGGTTTGGTCGCTGTTGTGGCGCACTGGCTTATAGATGATATTTCCTGGCCGTTAGCTTTTTTACTTGGTGCTATTGTTTCGCCTCCAGATGCGGTTTCGGCAACAGCCATTACTAAAGGTTTAGGGCTGCATCCCAGATTAATTGCCATTCTAGAAGGAGAAAGTCTTGTAAATGACGCCAGTGGTCTTGTTGCTTACAAATATGCACTTACGGCTATTACAGCAGGGAATTTCGTTTTATGGCAGGCTGGATTAAACTTTGTTTTAATGTCGGTTCTGGGTATAGCAGTAGGTTTGGCAGTTGGTTTTATCATGTATTACATTCATAAAAAATTTGTCTGCGACGACATTATAGAGGTAACTCTTACTTTGCTGACACCTTTTGCATCGTATTTAATTGCAGAACATTTTCATGGTTCAGGAGTTTTAGCGGTAGTTGCAACGGGTCTTTTTTTAGCAGCAAGAACAGGAGCGATTTTTTCTCATGAAAGCCGAATCATGACCAATACTATATGGGATGTTTTAAATAACATTCTCAACGGATTAATTTTTATTTTAATTGGTCTTCAGCTGCGCCAGATTATGGATGGAATCAGCAATTACTCAGGGAATGCTTTATTTATCTGGGGATCAGTAATTAGTATTGTAGTTATTGTTGTTCGTTTTTTATGGGTGATTCCTGCTACTGTGATTCCTAGAATGTTAAGTAAAAGAATCCGGGAAAAAGAAGAATTTGATTATCGAAACATGATTGTTTTTGGCTGGTCTGGTATGCGTGGTGTGGTTTCCATGGCTGCTGCTCTGGCACTTCCGTTAATGTTGAATAAAACAGAAGAATTTCCGCTTCGTAATTTAATTATATATTTGGTTTTCTGTGTAATATTGTCAACATTGGTTATTCAGGGACTTACACTTCCGTGGCTTATTAAAAAACTCAAAATAGAACGCTATTCTATTTTAGCAGAAGAATATAATGTCCGCAACGTAATCGTTTCTGAAACCATTTCGCATATTGAAGATAATTTCTCTTTATTAGATGATGAATTACTGCATAACATTAAGAGCAAATACGAAGTAAAATTTAACCGTTTGCAAAAAACAGAACTTCCGGCTAACTTTTTTGGAAACGGAAAAGTATTAGACGGCCAGATTTTTAATGAGTTTACGAGAGTTCAAATCGATCTTTTGAATGTTGAGCGCAGTAAACTTGAGAGCATGCACAAAAAAGGTTCTGTAAACGAAGAAATTTTCCGCAAAATAGAAAAAGAACTGGATCTGGAAGAAACGCGTCTTTGGATGGAAATGTACGAAGAGTAACATTTCTTGGATTCTTATAAATGATAGTAATAATTATGTAATTGTATTGACTGCCAGTTTTTTAAATTTGGAATATTAAGTTGAATACAAACAGTAAAAAAATATAATTATGAAAACGATATTAAAAACTAAAATTGCATTATTGATCCTGCTGACAGGATTGGCATTTTCATGTAAGAAGAACGAGACAACGGTTGAACCTGTAACAACAGATTCTACAGAAACTATAATAGACACTGTAGGGCCTGAAGTAGATACAACTTCTACAGATACTGTTAGAACAATGCCGGCAGATTCTATTAAGAAATAGAAAATTTTAAATTAAAAAGTAAAACCTGCAATGAGAAATCATTTGCAGGTTTTTTTATTTCCTGTCTTTTTCTTGTTTTTAAAACTCTATTTTTGACTAAAAAATAACTAAATGAAAAAAGCTGATTTAATTAAAATTCTATCTTTTGTGTTAATAGCATTATTTATTGCAGGATGCAGTACACATAGTTCATCTTCATCTCCTAATTCGGGAAAAATTCCTCCGGGACAGGCGAAGAAAATGTCTGGCAGTAAAAGTGCTAAGCCTTATGCACCGGGACAGCAGAAAAAGAGAAATTAACAAACAGAGATAAACCGTAAAATTATTTGCGGTTTTTTTTGTGAATTTATATGCCGCCGTATCTCAAAGTCGATCCTAAAATAAGCATTGTAACTCCAATTAAAGTAACGGAAATAATTAACACCGCCATTTTCTTTATATTGAATTCGTTTAGGTTTGGAATGATCCTGAATTGGGCAATAAGAGCGCAGATTATAGTAAGAAAGAGAAGTAACAGCTTAGCAGAAACTACTTTTTCAAAACTGCCGGAAAATGTAAACCAGGTATCGATTGTAACGCCAAAATCGTATGCCATCCAGATTCCGGTAATAACAAGTGTAATAAGCGATGACATGCCGAGAGTTTCGAACTTTCGTTCAAAATTTAAAATAATATTGGGGTCTTTTTTCCTTAAAGCCGAAGGCAGAAAAACAATACTAAGCGTAAGATGTCCGCCAACCCAGATTGTGGCTGCCAGAAGGTGAATTATTAAAATAAAATGGTGAAGTGTCATAATACAATATTTTAGAAGAAAGCGTTAAAAAACAGTAGTGTATTATTCCCTAAAAATGACGTTTATTTTTGAGGCTGAGCAATTCTCAGATTTCAACAGTCTTTTAGAATGTCCTAAACCGCCAATCGTGGGAACATTATTCATAAAATACTGCACATAATAATTTCCTTTGTAATTCAGGTTTTCGAGATATTCGGTCATTTTTAAAAACTGTGTTGGGGTTATAAGTGCTGAATGAAGCGTAGTCCGAATTTCAAACGGAATGGAGGAATTCATTAAAAGTTTCAGACTTTCTTCAAATTCAGCAAATAGGTTAGATTGAGTTATGGTTTTAAAAGTTAAAGGCAGGGATTTAAAATCTAAAGCAGCGTAATCGATTAGCTTTTGATCGATCAGTTTTTTTAAAACAGCTGGTTTAGAGCCGTTAGTGTCAATTTTTACAATAAATCCTAAAGCTTTTATTTCTTCAATAAACGGAATAATATTTTTATGAATAGTACATTCACCGCCGCTTAAAACGACTCCGTCTAATAATCCAATTCGGGATTTTAGAAAATTAAGAATGTTTTCAAAGTCCAGTTTTCCTTTCCCCAAAACAATATCCGGATTGTAACAATACGAACACCGCATATTACAGCCCGCAAACCACACAATGCAGGCTGCTCTATCCGGGTAGTCTAATAAGGTAAAAGGGGTTATGCTGTAAACAGCTTTATTAGACCATAATTTCTTTGAAATGTGTTCGCTGCTGATGTTCGCCTTTTTTTCCAATGTTAAAACTTTCTACAGGCCTGTGATAGCCCATTACTCTTGTGTACACTAAACATTTGCTTCTTTTAGCATTTAGTTTTTCAGGAATTTCATGAGACAGTGTTTTCATATAGTATAGCTTTTTGGTTATTTTCATTTAACAATATTTCATCGCATTTAGGGCAGTATTCATGCTCGCCGTCCAGATATCCATGAATTGGGCATATACTGAAAACGGGCGTTACTGTTATATAAGGCAGTTTAAAATTGGTCAGTACTTTTTTTACGAAGTTTTTACACGCAGCAGGACTGCTTATTTTTTCTCTCATATACAAATGCAGAACGGTACCGCCGGTATATTTACATTGTAAAGCGTCCTGAAGCAGTAAAGCTTCAAACGGATCATCTGTATAATCTACCGGAATCTGCGAACTGTTTGTGTAATAAATATTTTCTCCATGTCCGGCCTGCAGGATTTCTGGAAAACGTTTTTTATCTTCTTTGGCAAAACGATAGGTAGTTCCTTCTGCGGGTGTAGCTTCCAGATTGTATAAATTTCCGGTTTCTGCCTGAAATTCTTTCATTCTCGAACGGATATAGTCTAAAATTTCTTCAGCAAAATGAATTCCTGAACTTGTTGTAATATCTTGTTTCCCATCAGTAAAATTGAGTACCATTTCGTTCATTCCGTTTACACCAATGGTCGAAAAGTGGTTTCTGAAATGTGACAAATAACGCTGCGTATAAGGATACAAACCACGGTCGTACATTTTTTGAATAAAGATTCTCTTTTTCTCCAAAGTCGATTTGGCAATTTGAAGCAGATCGTTTAAATGATCGAATAAGTTTATAATATTTCCTTTATACAAATATCCCAAACGGGCCATATTAATGGTTACAACACCAATACTGCCTGTCATTTCTGCACTTCCAAAAAGACCATTTCCTCGTTTTAATAATTCGCGCAGATCAAGCTGTAAACGACAGCACATACTTCTGACAGCGTTGGGTTTGTAAGCTTCGGGATTTTCGATTTTATTTCCATTTTCATCTAAAATATACTGGCTTCCAATAAAATTCTGAAAATAAGAAGACCCTATCTTGGCTGTGTTTTCAAACAATAAATCAACATTTTCGCCTTCCCAGTCAAAATCCTCCGTGATGTTTACAGTTGGAATAGGGAAAGTGAAGGGCTGTCCATTGGTGTCGCCTTCTGTCATGATGGTATAATATGCCTTATTGATTAGGTTCATTTCGTTTTGGAAATCGGCATATTTTAAATCAGTCAGTTTAGTGACACCTCTTTTTTTAGCTTTATAAACCAGTTCGGGATCATCTGAATATAGAAACAAATGTTCGTCATTTCTTGTCGGAATCTGTTCTTTAAGATCGTTTGGCACATTCCAGTCTAAGGTTATATTCGTAAAAGGAGATTGTCCCCATCTTGCCGGAACATTGAGGTTGTAAACAAAACTTCTAATGCCTTTTAAAACCTGATCGTAAGAAAGCTGGTCTTTGAAAACATAAGGCGCAAGATATGTATCAAAAGAACTGAAAGCCTGAGCGCCCGCCCATTCGCTTTGCAGAATTCCCAGAAAATTAGCCATCTGCCCCAAAGCTTCCCTAAAATGCGAAGGAGGTCTGCTTTCTACACGGCCGCGAACGCCGTTGAAACCTTCGTTTAAAAGAACACGTAAGCTCCATCCGGCACAATATCCCGTAAGGCAGTCCAGATCATGAATGTGAATATCTCCGTTTCGGTGTGCGGCGCCTTCTTCTTTAGTATAAATTTTATCGAGCCAGTAATTGGCAATAATTTTACCGGCAGTATTGCTTACTAAACCGGCATTTGAGTACGATGTATTAGCATTGGCATTAATACGCCAGTCAGATTGATTGATGTATTCTTCAACCGTTTGTGTGCTGTCTACATACGTTGTATCGTCGTTTAGGCCGTTAATATGTTCTCTCTGGAGTTTTCGGGTATGTCGATAGATAATAAAGGAACGCATGGTTTGAAAATAACCGTTTTCAAAAAGCACACGTTCTATACTATCCTGAATCTCCTCAACAGGCCACGAATATTTTGATTCGAGTCCGTTTAGAACGATTTTCAGAATTTTTTTATCCATCGGCAGATTGACGCTTTTAAAAGCTTTCTGGATGGCATCCTGAATTTTATAAGCTTCAAAAGGTTTATAATCTCCGTTTCGTTTGATCACATATTTTTCCATGATATTTATAATTTAAGGCACTTGCTCAAAGTTTTTTTCAAGCATAATTGCTTTAGGAAACAGTATATTGTTTTCCATGTGAATATGCTTGTGCAGATTCATTTCAAAATCTTCCAGCATAGAAAATGCTGCTTTGTAAGTATTGCAGGCTTCTGCCGGCGGAACATAATTATTGGTCAATGCTGCAATTTTTCTAAAACGCTGTCCTTCTGCGGCATGTTCTTCTTTCATCATGATGACCTGATTTTCAATGCTTCCAAACGGAGTAGTTTCAACAGAAAATCCTTTGCTCTGCGCTCTTTTCATTTGAATGATGAAAGGGAACATTACGCGTTCTTCTTTTTCCATGTGTTCTTCAAGATCTAAAGATGATGCTTTGAAAATTTTATATATTTCGAACAATTCAGGAAACGTTTCGCCATATACATTGCATAATTTATGTAAATACTGAAGCAGTACAGGCGTTTTCTCTTTTATGTATCGATGATGGGTTTTTATAATATAATCGGTTAAAAGGTCTAACGGCCAGGATTTATAGTCGAAGGATTGATTAGCGGCCTGAGTTTTGGCTTCTTCAAGTTTTTCAATTAAAACAGCTTCGGGAATGTCTCTTTTTTTGCAGACTTCTTCTATAGTGCGGTGGCCTTTGCAGCAAAAATCGATATTGTATTTTGTAAAAATTGCTGCTGTTCTAAAATCATTTGCTGCGATCTCGCCAATTGTAGTTTTACTGGTTATTTTCATAATATTGGTTTTTAGTTTAAAGACAAAATATATGGGGCTTTTCTTTTTTTGCAGTGTTTAATAATAATTAAGGCCACGGTAAGCATATTAGAAAATTCTATAAACGGAATTGTAATTTCCTGACCGTGTATAAGGGTTTCGGCTGCATTTTTAATCAATTTTATTTTTTGAATTGCATAATCGGTATTGCGTTCTTCGCTGGAATAAAAATTGGTTATAAGAGCCTGTATTTCTTTTTTTAAAATTAAAAAGGCAACATAATCTGTTTTGATTTCCGAATCGGTAAATTTTGGAATAAGCAGTTTTGATGAAAACTGAAACGAATCTATTGTTTTGTCTATATTCTCTGATGCCTGATGTGCAAATACCAAAGCTTCGAGCAGTGAATTAGAAGCGAGACGGTTTTTTCCGTGAAGTCCCGTTCTGGCGCATTCGCCAACAGCATATAAATTAGGAATTATTGTTGCTCCATTGCGGTCTACCTTTATGCCGCCGCATTGATAATGGGCTGCAGGAACTATAGGAATCAAATCTTTTTCAGGAAACAATCCCAGTTCATTGCAATGTGCTGTTATAGCGGGAAACTTTTTGTAGAAAGCTTTTTTATCTAAATGCCTGCAATCGAGATAAACATGTTTTTTTTGTGTTTCATGCATTTCTTTATGAATGGCGTGAGAAACTATATCACGTGTAGCGAGTTCGCCTCTTGAATCGTATTTAAACAAAAACCTTTTTTTATCTTCATTTACTACATAAGCACCAAAACCTCTAACAGCTTCTGAAATTAAAAAGAGTTGACTTTTTTTGCCAGTGTACAAAGCCGTAGGATGAAACTGAATGTACTGCATATCTTCAATTTCTACGCCTGCACGCGCTGCAATGGCAATTCCGTCTCCGGTTGCAATTTCAGGATTGGTTGTGTTTTCAAAAAGAGTTCCGCATCCTCCTGTACTTAGTATTATTGATCTGGCGGGGATATATTTTATTTTGTTTTCGTTTTTATCATAAAAAAAAGCGCCTGTACAATGTGTCTCATTTTCTTTTGTTTCGGTATTTAAATCAACAACCTGATAATTTTCGAATAATTTTATGTTAGGCAATTCTGCTATAATGTGGAGCAGTTTTTTTTCTATTTCTAAACCAGATCTGTCTTTATGGTGCAGAATTCTATGCTGAGAATGTCCGCCTTCTAGCCCCAAATCCCATTGACCGTTTTGATTTTTATCAAAAGAAGTTCCAATCTCAATTAATTCTTTTAACCTTTCCGGTGCCTGCTGCACTACCATTTTTACAATTTCCTCATCGCAATGTCCGCCTCCTGATTTCAGTGTATCTTTTATATGCTGCTCAAAACTATCCTGTAAATGATTGGTTACAACAGCAATTCCACCTTGTGCAAGCTGTGTATTAGTGTTTCCTGCCGTTTTCTTTGTCATAATCACAATCGATAAATCAGGACGTTTTTTTGCTGTTTTCATGGCAAGAAATAATCCCGAAATACCAGAACCTACTATAAGTATATCTGTTTTAAGCATTTTCTTTGGTTTTAAGTTTAAGACAATTCAAGCATTCTTTGTATAGGTTTCAGTGCTTCGATCCTTAAGGGTTCGTTTATCAGGATTTCCGGGCTTTCGTTTTTCAGACACCAATACAATTTTTCAAGAGTATTGACTTTCATGTAAGCACACTCGCTGCAGGCGCAAGTGTTATCTTCTGTGGAAGGAGCCGGAATGAGCGTTTTTTCGGGTACCGCTTTTGAAAGCTCATGCAGGATACCGGCTTCTGTAGCCACAATGAAAACGGCAGCAGGATCCGTTTTAATAAAATTAATAATGCCGGAAGTAGAGCCAATGTAATGTGCTGCTTTTAAGATATGACTTTCAGATTCCGGATGTGCCGCAATTTTTGCGTTTGGATTTTTATTGTAAATTTCGACTAGTTTATCCAGCGAAAAGGCTTCGTGAACTACACAAGATCCATCCCAGAGGATGAGTTCGCGTTGTGTTTCTTTTTTTAAATAACTGCCTAAATTTTTATCGGGTGCAAAAATGATTTGTTTATCAGAAGGAATAGAACCAATAATTTTTGCTGCGTTTGACGAAGTGCAGACCAAATCGCTCATAGCCTTTATTTCGGCAGAACAGTTGATGTAAGTTACGACAACATGATCAGGATATTTTTTTTTAAATAATTTAAAATCTTTAGGATCGCAGCCGTCAGCGAGAGAACATCCTGCGTTAAAATCCGGAAGTACGACTTTTTTGTCCGGATTTAATATTTTGGCTGTTTCTGCCATAAAATGAACTCCGGCAAAAACAATAATATCGGCATTTGTATTTTGTGCTTTTTTTGATAATTCAAGACTGTCTCCAATAAAATCTGCTATTTCCTGAATTTCCTCATTTTGATAATAATGAGCCAGAATTACTGCATTTTTTTCTTGTTTTAAGCGGATGATTTCCTGTGTCAAAAAATTTTTGTCCATTATTAAAGTCTTGTTTTTTCAACAGCTAAGCCCATTTTCAGGAATACTGCTGTTGAGAAAGTTTGTGGTTTTTATTGAATTTGTTTTTCGAAATGCTGTTAAGCTAATTTTGATATGGTAAATGTAGTATCATCAAATTTTTCAAATTATGATTCCAGTCATACTGTTTTACATTTATTTTTTTATTGTAGAAGTAAACCTTTTGAAATCAATGTTTTTTAAAAGGATATGATTACAATCATACTTTATGATCTATTAGTTTTGGATTTTTGATCTAAAGTTTTCTATAGTTTGGAAATAGAAAGAAATTAAAAACAAGGATATGAAAACCGATATTAGAAATAAGGAGGATATCAAGGTATTGGTAGATGCTTTTTATCACAAAATTCAAACTGACGAAACGATTGGTTATTTGTTTACCAAAATAGCTGTTGTGAATTGGGAAAAACACCTCCCGATTATGTATGATTTTTGGGATAATATTCTTTTTCATACCGGAAATTTTGATGGAAACCCAATGATGAAACACAGAATATTGAATGAAAAGAGTACTTTGTATGAAGCTCACTTTAAGCACTGGACTACATTATGGAGTACAACGGTAGATGATTTATTTGAAGGAGAGAAGGCCGATGAGGTAAAAATAAGAGCCAAAAATATTGCAAAAGCAATGATGAATAAAGTGATTAATTAAAGAAAACGGGATTCCTAAAGGTTCCCGTTTTTCATTTGAATGTTATTAAGCTGAATTAATAATTTTCTTTAACCTTTGCAAAGAAAGAAAAACCAATTTTTTAGAAATATGATTTGAATCATACTTTGTTATTTTGAAATGGTTGTAAAGGGAATATGCTTTAATAAAATAATTTATGATTAATTATTTCTATTTTTTTGTTTTTATTCATTATTGAAATAGTTCTAATAACGGTTTCTACACGCAGTCCGGTAAAATCTGCAATCTCCTGTCTTGTATAAGGAATTTTCATTTTCTGAGAAGGTTTGCTGTTGTGCTGTCTTTTTAAATTATCCAGAAAATATTGAATGCGGTATTCTGGTTTGTGATTTATTATATTTTTTGAGAAAACAATTTTATTGTAAATTTTCCATGCAAAGAGTTTTAAAACCCTTGATTGTATTTCAGGATTTTCTTCAAGCAGCGAAAAGAAATTGGTTTTTGATAGTTTTAAAATTACACAATCGGTTTGAGCTTCTGCAGAAGCAGGGTAGGGCTGCTCAATAAATAAGGGCGGTTCTCCAAAACTATTTCCTTCATTAAAAATACCAATTGTAAGATCTTTGCCGTCTTCATTGGTATAACTCATTTTAACGGTTCCCTCTAAAATTTGATAATAGGAAAGGGGCGGGTCATTCTCGAAAAAGATGACAGCATGTTTTGGGACTTTTTTTGCAACAGCTCCCCAGGTGTAAAGTAAATCAGTATCAATATGCATTTGTCAACAATTGCTGCAATTAAAATGATTAAGGATCATTCTTTTTTAAACTCCAATATATTTTGTAGTGTTACAGCAAAGAAAAGTATTCACCAAAAATTAAAATATGATAAATGTTAGGTTTTGAGAACTTTAAATTTTGAAACCGGCTTATAAAAAAAAAAGCTGCTCAAAATTAACTGAGCAGCTTTTTATTAATCAGCAGTAATTAACGAATTGCAAATCTTAATTTTAAACCGTAAGAAACCAATCTCATGTTTCTTGCAATACCAGAATCAAATACGCTGTTGTATTGTAAATCTACAGGTAATTCTGCATTGTATTGAACAAGATTTTTGCTGTCTTTTTTGTCGTAAATATCATTTAAGCCATAGTCCAGATAAGCTCCAATATAGATTGAATTTCTGTTTCCTAATTCTTGTTTTAAACCTGTCTCAAAAGTTGCTGAATACGAAACTTTTGTGTCAAGGTCTCTTTCAGAAGTTTTTAGGTCATTTACGTTGGCAAATCCGGCAAATGCAGGACTAAATAGTTCTACATTATACTGTGGATAATAACCGCTTGTAGTACTGTTTCCTATAGTTGACTGATAAGTACCGCTTGAAGCAAATCCTATTTTAGCTCCGGCAGAAACATAAAGCTTAGAGGTTCCCGGAGTTTCAAACTGAATGTTGATAGGAACATTAATATAAGTCAGTTTTTGTTCTTCCCTGTAATTACTAAGCCTGTATCTAAACTGGAAAGTTTCATTTTCTGCATCGACAGTGTTGTACTGCCCGTAAATAAAGTTAGACTTTGAGTCAGATGTATAGGTTTGGTATTCAACCCCAACACCTAAACTCAAACCTTCATTTAAATAGTAAGAATAACGAAGACCTGCATTGATACCGTTTCCGGGAACGTATTCTACTCCGGCAGATTTTATAAATGAAAACGGACCGCCCAATGAAATCGAAAACTCCTGTTTTTTATCCTGACCATAACTTTGAGATGCTGCAAAAAATGCGGTTATAATGGCGAGTGATTTGATATATTTTTTCATCTTAAATTTTATTATGCCGGCACTGCTTTTAGAGTGCCGGCAGGTTTATCTATTTTACAATTACTTTGAAAGATTTTTTTACATTAGGAGTTTCAAGAACTACCATAAGTATATTACTCTCGATTGTTTGAGGTAATTGTATCTCAGTTAATGCTGATGAAGATTGAACAGTTTTAATCAATTGGCCAGAAACTGAGTAAAGGCTGATCTGCATGTTATTTAATTCTTCCTGAGGGAAATCAGCTTCAACAGTGATTGCTTTTCCAGTTTGAATTGGGTTTGGATACAGCTTAGCCTGAAGTGAGTTGGTAAGTGTAATTCTGCCAGAACAAGTCTGTAATACTTTACCATCTTTTGTTGTCATTTTTACGCTGTAATCAGCTGTAGGGTCTAAGGTTGTACTCAGACTTTCGCTTACAGAGTAATATTGACCAGTTCCTATCAATTGTCCGTTTTTAAACCATTGGTAAGCTACAAATTCGTAACCTCCGTTTGTTGCCGGATTATTGTTTACAAGAAGTACATTGTTAAATTTCTGACGAACGATATCGAAGAATCCGAATGGTTTTTCAACAGTAATTGCATACGTTGCAGATAAACTTCCGTCTTCTGATTTAATGGTCACGTTTTGAGTATAAATTCCAGGTTTTGGAGTTTGAATCGTGAAATTAGCAGAAGGAGAAATTACAGCATTTGACTCGTTTACAATTGAAACAGCCGGATTGTTCTCAGCACATGACATTACGTGTGTAATGGCTTTTCCAGGGTTTTCGAATACTTTTGTTCCTATTGTAATTCTCTTAACATCAATATTGTTGTTAAGGATTACCAATAATTGTGAAACATCTGCAGCAGGAAGATAATTAGCATCTCCAGCCTGATGTGCTGTGATGGTTACTTCTCCAGATCGCAGCATATTTACAACACCAGCTGCAGAAACATTTGCAGGAGGCAGAGCAGAAGTATAATTAAAAGTATAATCTACTGGTAAATTTGAACTTGCTGCTGCAGTCAAATTAAAAGTATTATTTGCTCCTAGTGTTTTAACCGGAATAGCACTAAACGTAATTGTTTGTGGTGCTTTATTAATAGTCAGGTTCGCAGTTAATGTTATTTGAGAACAGTTAGGCGAACTGGCAGCAGGAGTTATTACAGCTGTTACTGTGTAAGTTCCCGCATTTACAGATGTGTTATTTGCAGAGTAAGCTACAGCCGCTCCAGTTGGAAGATTTGCAACCTGTAGAGGATGAGCATTTCCATCGTAAGTCACTGATGCATTACTGAAAGTAACTAAATCAAGAGGTGAAGCTAATACTTTTACAGTTTGAGTCTGAGTAGTAACGTTTCCGTTTCCATCATTGTATGCCCATGTAATAGTATAAGTTCCTGTTGCATTATAAGTTAAAGGATCAGTTGTAGTTGCGTTTATTGTTCCTGCACAATTATCTGTTGCAGTTGGAATCGCAATTTCTGATGCTAAAACTGAGCAGTAATTTGTAATCTCAGGTAAAACAGCCACATTAGGTACAGGTGCTGTTACATCTGGAGTTGTACCAATAGTAACTGATTGAGTTGTAAAACATCCGTTTGCATCTGTCACGGTAACTGTATACGTATTTGGACTTAATCCTGAAGCTGTTGCCGCAGTTCCTCCTGATGGAGACCATGAATAAGTATAAGAAGAAGTTCCTCCAGAAGCTGTTACAGCAGCCGTTCCGTCGCTTGCACCGTTACATGAAACATCAGTTTTAGATATTGATGCTGTTAAAGGAGCAGGTTGTGCAATAGTTACAGATGCTGTTGTTTGACATGCATTAGCATCAGTAATTGTTACGGTATAAGTTCCGGCAGCAAGACCTGTTGCAGTTGCCGCAGTTCCTCCAGAAGGAGCCCATGAATAAGTGTATGTTCCTGTTCCTCCAGTTACATTTACTGTTGCTGATCCGTTTGAACCACCGTTACAAGAAACATCAGTTTTAGATGTTGTTGAACTAAGTGCAGCTGGTTGTGTTATAGTAAAGTTTTGTGTTGTAGTACATAAATTACTATCTGTAACTGTTACAGTATAGTTTCCGGCAGCAAGACCACTCGCTGTTGCTCCAGTTCCGCCAGAAGGTGACCAAGAATAAGTATATCCTCCTGTTCCTCCTGAAGCCGTAACACTTGCAGTTCCGTTAGCACCCCCATTACAAGAAACATTGGTCTGTGTATTTGAAGTTATAGCAAGAGCAGCCGGCTGTGTTATGGTAAAGTTTTTAACAATAGAACAACCATTTGAAGCAGTAATCGTTACTGAATAATTACCGGCAGTTAGATTAGTTGCTGTATCAACAGAACCTCCAGAAGGAGCCCAAACATAAGTAAATGGTCCAGGTGCACCGCTAGGAATTACGCCGGCAGATCCAGTATTTGTTCCATTACATAAAACATTAGTTTGAAATGTTGAAGCAACAAGTGTATTAGTTGTAGTAATAGTAAAGTTTTTTGTTAAAGTACATCCGTTAGCGTCTGTAATTACTACACTATGGTTTCCTGCTGGCAACCCTGTTACAACTGATGTAGTTGCTCCTGATGGTGACCATAAATAACTATAAGAAGGAGTACCTCCAGATACATTTACTGCTGCCTGACCACCTGTTGAACAAGTTGCATTGATCTGGCTTTGTGTTGCGCTTAATGCAGAAGGCTGCATAATTGTGAAGCTTTTTGTAACTGAACATCCATTAGCATCTGTTATTGTGCAAGTGTAAACCCCTACAGTTAATCCTGTGGCAGTTGCAGCAGTTCCTCCAGAAGGAGACCATGAGTAAGTATAGTTTGGTGTTCCGCCTGTTGGAATAACTGTTGCTGTACCTGTAGCACCGCCGTTGCAAAGTACGTCAGTTTGTGATTGAGTTGCCGTAAGAGCCGCAGGCTGTGTAATAGTAAAACTTTGTGTAGCTTGACAATTGTTTGCGTCTGTAACTGTTACTGTGTAAGTTCCAACTGCTAAACCTGATGCTGTAGCTGCAGTTCCTCCCGTAGGAGACCAAGAATAAGTGCGTGCACCTGTTCCTCCTGTAACGGCTACAGTTGCTGAACCGTTTGTACCTCCATTACAAGAAACATTGTTTTGAGAACCAACACTTGCAACTAGAGCTGCAGGTTGTGTAATTGTAAAGCTTTGTGTAGTCTGACATGCATTAGCATCAGTAACTGTTACTGTATATGTTCCTGCAGAAAGACCAGTTGCTGTAGCATTTGTACCTCCAGATGGAGCCCAAGAATAGGTGTATCCTGGAGTTCCTCCAGTTACTGTTACAGTTGCAGTTCCGTTAGCGCCTCCATTACAAGAAACATTATTTTGTGAACCAAAAGCTGCTGTAAGTACTGCAGCTGGCTGTGTAATTGTAAAGCTTTGCGTTACCTGACAATTGTTAGCATCCGTAACTGTTACGGTATATGTTCCAGCAGAAAGACCTGTAGCTGTAGCCGCAGTTCCTCCAGATGGAGCCCAAGAATAAGTATATCCACCAGTACCTCCTGCAGCAGTTACAGTTGCAGATCCTGTAGCTCCGCCACGACAAGCTATGTTAGTTTGTGCTAATGGAGTCGCTGTTAAAGATGCAGCTGGTTCTGTAATTGTAAAAGATTGTGTAGTCTGACATGCATTAGCATCTGTAACTGTTACTGTATAAGTTCCTGCAGTAAGTCCTGTAGCTGTAGCCGCAGTTCCTCCAGAAGGAGACCAAGAGTAAGTGTAACTTGGTGTTCCGCCTGTCACTGCAACAGTTGCAGATCCGGTTGCAGTTCCACGACATAAGATATTATTTTGTAACCCTGCAGTTGCACTTAAAGCGGCCGCAGGCTCAGTTATGGTAACTGTTGCCGTAGTCTGACAATTGTTAGCATCCGTAACAGTTACTGTATAAGTTCCGGCTGCAAGTCCTGAAGCTGTAGCTGCAGTACCGCCAGAAGGAGCCCATGAATAGGTATAACCCGGAGTTCCTCCTGATACAGTTACTGTACCACTACCGTTTGAACCTCCATGACAGCTAACATTGTTAACTGTGCCTTGAGCAGCAACTAAAACTGGTGGTTGAGTTACTGTAAAGTTTAATTCTTTTTCGCATAAAACAGCATCTTTAATACTCACACTGTAGTTACCAGCTGTTAAATTGCTGATTGAAGAACTAGTTGCTCCATTTGACCATAGATAAGTATAAGTTCCTATGCCTCCAGTTGGAGTAACAGATATAGAACCAGTATTACCTCCATTACAAGCAACACTAGTTAAAACTGAAGTAGCCTGAATATTAGATACTTTTAATGTACCAGAGTTTGAAGTGGCAGCTGGAGTACAACCTCCTGAAGCAACTAAACGGTATTGGTAATTATTAAGTGCTGCAGTTGCTCCTGTTATTGTAAGCGTTGCTGTAGTTGCTCCAGAATATGGGGCACCATTAGTAATGTTATTAAAACCAGAACCTGTATTTACCTGCCATTGATAACCAGTGGCATTCGAAGCAGTCACGCTGAAAGTAGTGTTTGAGCCAACACAAATAGAACTATCTGCCGGCTGTGCTGTTATAGCTGGTGCTACATTAATTGTTAAAGCAGCATCGTTTGAAGTAGCATCTGGTGTACATGAACCTATAGCATTAACTCTGTAAAGATAGCCGTTCATTCCTGCAGTTGCTCCTGTTATTGTAAGCGTTGCTGTAGTTGCTCCAGAATATGGGGCACCATTCGTAATGTTATTAAAACCAGAACCTGTGTTTACCTGCCACTGATATGATGCAGCATTTGAAGCTGCAACAGCAAAAGTAGTATTAGCTCCAGCACAAATCGTACTTGAAGAGGGCTGAGCTGTAATAGACGGAGCAACATTAATGTTTAGTGCTGCATTGCTTGAATTTACTGTAGGACAAGTTCCTGATGCCGCTAATCTATAAAGGAATCCGTTCATTCCCGCAGTAGCTCCTGTAATAGTAAGAGTTGAGGTAGCTGCACCAGAATAAACACCTCCATCTGTAATGTTAACAAAACCAGAACCGGTATTTTCCTGCCATTGATATCCTGTTGCGTTTGAGACTGCAGCAGTAAAAGTTACATTACCTCCTGCACAGGTTCCTGCTGCAACAGGCTGTGTTCCAAAACTTATAGTATTCATGCTTCCTGTTACGGCAACATCTTTAGTTGTTATTCCTGTAGAAGAAATAGTAACATTGCCAGAAGGTGTTCCTGTGGCTGAAGCCGCTAAACGAACATAAATTGTTTTAGTAGTGACAACTCCTGATGAAGGAACATACGATATATTATTAGTATAAATTCCTCCTGCCGATGTTGATATTTCAAAACCGGTTGGGGCTGCAAGATCAAGATTAGCTGTTAAGCCTCCGGCTTGTACAGTAAAACTCTGTTCTGTAGATGCACCGCCGCAGCTTGAAAAAGCACTTAAAGAGGTTACAGATACAACAGAGCCTCCTGGCTGTACTATATTTACGGTTTGAGTTGTACTACAGCCGCCTAATCCATTTGGAGTGCTGTCTGTAATAGTTACTGTATAAGTTCCTGCACTAAGCCCTGATGCAGTTGCACCAGTTCCCCCAGAAGGAGACCATGAATAGAAATAAGGAGCAGTACCTCCTGAAACACTAAGAGTAGCTGAACCATTATTACCTCCATAAACACTTACATTACTTTGTGATTGTATAGAAGGTGCTAAGGCAGTTGGCACAGTTAAAGTTGCTTCATTCGAAGTTGCTGTTCCAGTTCCTGTAGCAACACATCGATATTTGTAGTTGTTCATTCCTGCAGTTGCTCCTGTAATAGTAAGAGTTGCAGTAGTTGCTCCAGAATAAACACCCCCATTTGTAATATTTGCAAAACCAGCACCTGTATTTAACTGCCATTGATAACCAGTGGCATTCGTAGCAGTAACAGTAAAACTTGTATTAGCTCCCGGACATATAAGTTTGTCAAGAGGATTAAGTGTAATAGTCGTAGGTGTGCTTAAAAATGGTTTACCAGAAGGCAGTGTTAGAGTAGTTGCTGAAAGATTCCAGTTTGCCTGATTCATTACAGCAGTTCTAATTTCTGCTATTGTACTTAGCGGAGAACTTAGTGTATTGTCAAATCTTCCAACACCAGCTACTACATTACCAGGGAGAGTTCCTGTATAGAAAGCACTTGTACCTCCAATAAGACCACCAGTGCCTGTTTTTAAAGTAGAGCTATTTGAACCGTTTGCACATCCGGTATCCCATGCTGCTGTTGTAGTTCCTGATGGACAATAGTAAAAATGTATTCCGGCAACAAGTACAACACCAGCGTCAGAAGGATTTCCAGAACCTCCCTGAAAAGCATAAATCTGATCTCCGGCAGCAGTCAAAACAAGTCCATTTGGCATGGTTCCGTTATTTAGTGCTAAAAAACCGTTTGCGGTTAAAGTACCATTAGACTGATTGTAGGTAAAGGCACTTAATCCTTTTATATGCACCTCTGTTCCTGCTAGAATTGTACTGCCCACTGTCCATGTAACAGTACCTTCTAAACTACTGGCTGGCCACCAGGTTGTGTCTGAAAAGTATCCTCTGTCCGTAAAACGAATTACCGTATTAGCATCGAGAGTTTTAAGGCAGACAAAACTAAATTCATCGCCTAATGCATTGGCATAAGTACCATCATATCCGGTAAAAAGGATATCACCGGCAGCCAGTGTGGTCTGTGAGTTACTTAAATAACTCTGCAAAAATATCCCTAAAAATAGGGCAATATTTAAGCATTTTTTAATTTGAGAGTAAAAATGTTTCATAATAAAGTTAGTTAAATTATAAAGAGGCAAATTGTTCGCCATTTTTTATACCAAAAGCGAGCAATTTGTGCCCACTCATAAAGCCTTCTTCTGTATAAACAGTATTTATACGAAGTTGTGTATTATTATAACATTGTATTATTAAGCCTTTGTTTTCATCTATTTCTAAAATAGTTCCCGGAGCTTTTGTGCTGCTTAAAGGTGAATTGGTTTGAGAAACTTCCAGTAAGCGTATATTCAGACCATTCCATTGTGTATAAGCACCTTTATTCCACGGATTACAGGCGTTAACTAATGCCTGGATTGATTTTGAGTCCTGTTTTTCCCATTGAATGCTCACATCAGAGATAGTTGGTTTTTTATAATATGCAGCTAAGTTTTCATCCTGAAGAACACCTTTATCATTCATAGATAATAAGGTTAATAATTCAGGCAGAATATAAGAAGCCAGATATGATAAACTAGTGCAAAGCATTCCATGTGTCAAATCAGTATGCAGGGGCATTGTTTTTTTTAGGATTATTTTTCCTTTATCTATTTCCTTTTCTATAACATGTACAGATATTCCGGTTTCTTGTTTTTGTTTTCTAATCGATTCAAAAACAGGATCAGCACCACGCATTTCTGGTAAAAGTCCATAATGAAAATTATAGAACATATTAGGATGTTTTTCAATAATTTCTCCGGGAATCTTCCAAGGGAAAGTCATTGTAAAAACATATTTTAAAGAACTGATTCGCAAAATTTCCTGAAGCTGGATGTTGAGTTTTGCTTTCTCCATCCATATTAAATTTACGCCGGCTTTTGTTGCAAAAACAGAACAAAATGCTTTAACGTCTTCATTTTCGGCGGGTACAGCTATTGTATGCAGTCTTCCAAGACTATGTAAAGTTTGTATAGCTGGAAAAGCCATACGGTTATTACATAAAATTACTATGTCGCGTATCGGATTCATGAGTCTAAACAGGCATAAGAGTTTAACCAGGAATTAGAAGGCGTATTTTGAACTGCCAGAATATGTTGATATAAACGGATGCGTTCTTCTTCTAAATCAGTAATTTCAGTTATGTTTTCTAAAATGCAGTTTCCGTTTTCTTCATTTTTTGCAACAGTTGCATAATATAAAGGTGCTTCAGAAAAACCAGTATTGGGATTAATATGTACTTTTCCTCTAGGAGAATCAATTGTGATGTTGTCTAATGACTGACCATTTGAACTACTGATAAACAAACCAGCTTCCCAACCTAAAAGAGAAAAAACATTCGCTTTTTGTTCGCGAATATTTCGCATCACAGCTACAAATTCTTCGTTTTCTTTATTTTTTAAATTGGCAGACCATGGAACAGCGCAGCTCCAATTATACCCAGGATATGAAATTTTATTCAGCCAGGATTCTTCAGCAGTAAAGCCGCTTCCGTAAGTTTTGCGTGAAGCTATATTTTTAATTTTTGCTGATTCACGAAAAAAATCTTCGGCCATATCGCCGCAAAAAGAAGTTAATACAGAAATATTATCATTTTGTTCCAGAAATTCCTCTAAAGGGCCTAAATTAAAATCGGCCTTTTTTAAAGGTGTAACATGATTATAATGTATTGATCCTCCTTTATCTTCAAGAGCAGTAGCAAAAGTATAAGGCGGGCGATAACCGGCATCATAAAATGAGCAGGTAAAGGCAAAATTCTGCTGGCCTTCTTCGATGGCTTTGCGTACAATTAAACGTGAACAAAGACTGTTTTCTAAGGAAATAAAATAAACATTGGATATTTTTTTCTCAAAATTTTGAAAATGATAACCACTATCCAGCACGATAAGCAATTTACCCGAACTTTCAAAAAGAGGCTGAATAAATTCTGCAGCTTCAGGGTTAATATAAGCAACAACAATATCCGTATTACTAAACAGTAATTGCTCACAGCAGGAATATATTTCTTTATGGTCAGCTCCAAGTCCTATACTTGCTGTTACAATTTCATGTTTTTCATCAATTCCCATTTTTTTTAGGGAAGATTTTAAACCATCCATTATATCAAAAGAAATAGAAGGGTAAATGACAGATCGGGGCAAGAGTAAAGCTATTTTCATAAATAATTTTATAGATAATTTTTAAAAACAAACTACCCATTAGAAACTCTAATGGGTGTAGATTGTTAATTCCTTGAAGGAAAAATTCCCTGAAGGCATATTATATAATTAATACCTAAATAAGGCTGCTGAATTGAAATTGGCTGGCTGCTTCCAGTTGTTCCTACAGTTACTGTTGGTGTAATTGGTTTTAAAGCACCATCTGCGTTTTGGCTGGTGTAAAGATTTGAAACCGAAGCCAGATAAGCATTTTGCGGTGCGGCAGTATCTCCTGTATCAGCATATGCTTTTAGTGCAAATGTTCCTGTGGCTGCATGAGTGTGTGCCGGAAGATTTCCAAGCAGTGCAGTTACTGTATTAGTTCCGCTTACCTGTCCCAGTACAAATTGAGCTACTCCTTGAGGAGTACCAGTTCCAACGGCAGTTCTTCCCCTAAAATCAGGTAATGCAAAATTAGTAGTACCATTACCGCCGTATGTAGTGCCTAAAAGACTAAATAAGGCTTGGTTTGTATTTATACTTAGTAGTTGACCCGCACAGTAAGCCCAATATTTTGGAGCAAAGTTAGGTGCATATAATCGAATTTCGGATATTGTTCCTTCCATGGTTAGTTTTGGTTTAGTTTCTAGTTGGGAAAATTCCTTCTACACAAATAATATAATTAGTAGATAGTGAAGGCTGAATGATATCGAAAGGCTGACTTGCCCCCGCAACACCAACAGTGATTGATGTAATTTCAGGTTTTAAATTACCATCTGGAGCTTCAGCTGTGTAAGCTTTATCTGAACCAGCTAAAATATTGTTTGTTGGTGATGCTGTGTTACCTGTTGTGCTGCAAGTTGGAATTGTAAGTGTTCCTACACCTGCCACATGAGTATGGCCAGGCATTTGTGCAGTACTCATGGTAACTGATTCTGTTCCGCCTATCTGTCCAAGTACGACGTTTGGTAATCCTGGACCCTGACCTGTACCTACAGGAATACGTCCCTGAAGATCAGGCAGCTTAAAAGTAGTCTGGCCGTCACCGCCGTATATTGTACCAAGTAATACATAAACAGCCTCATAATTGGCAATACTTAATGTTGCTCCATTGCAAAACATCCACCCTCTTGGTGCAAAATTCCCGCCAAATAAACGGATTTCTCCTAAATATCCTTCCATAAATTAGTTTCTTTAAATTGTTAGTTAAACTGTTTTTTCTGAATAAATATTAATTACGGGCAGGGAATATTCCTGTCAAACAAATAATAAAATTCATTCCAGTTGCAGGCTGCATAATACTAAGAGGCTGATTTGAACCTGCTGGCGCAAGTGTAACACTAAGAGTCGATGGTTTCATAGCGTCTGTTCCTGCTTCTGTACTGTACATATTAGTTTTAGAAGCCAAAGTATTACCATTAGGCGTGTTAAGATCTCCAAAATCCGGGTAAACTGGAATTGAAATTGATGCTGTAGCCGCATGGGTGTGAATAGGAAGGTTTAAAGATGTTAATGTTACAGTATTTGTTCCAAGTATTTCTCCTGGCACATACGATGACAAACCAGGACCATTACCAGCTCCTATTGCCGTTCTGCCGGCAAAGTTGGGTAAGCCAAAAGTAGTGGTGCCATTACCACCATAAGTAGTCCCTAGAATAGAAAATAATGCTGTATTACTGCGTATTGCAACGAGCTGGCCCATACAAAATGCCCAGGTCATTGGAGCAAAAGTGGCGGCAAAGAGGCGAATTTCTCCAATTGTTCCTTCCATAAATTTTTAGATTTTATAGGTTAATGTTAGTTAATAGTTTGTCAGATTTGGTTACTGATAAAAATTTTTCTGACAGTTTTTTGTTTTAATACTAAGTTACTGTATATAAGTGTTTTAAAAAACAAGTATTTATACGTGTTTTTCATTAAGTAAGAAATGCCTCTTTTTTTTATTATTTAGCAGCTATTATTACTTACGATTTATAAACAGTATTAAAATAATTTATGACCTAAAATTAGACGGCTAATACATTAAGGAGGAAAAATATGTCACGAAAAAGGGATTTCATGTCATGAAATCCCTTTTTTGATGTAGATAAAAATTACGTGCCGCTTTGCGATGTAGAAAATAGCTTATGTTTGATATTCAAAAACTTTTTGTTTGATAAAATTTAAACTGCCTACGGCTAGTTCTTCGGCATTATGTGGTGAAGTCTGCCATAAAGAAACCGCTTGCTGCATTCCGGGAATTGATGAAGAAAAGTTTTCTAATACCAGATTTCCTTCAAAATTTATGGCTTTTAAACCTTTAAAAAGTTCATCCCAATTTACGGTTCCCTCGCCGGGCATGCCGCGGTTACTTTCGGTAATATGTAAATGTTTTAGTTTTTTACCAGCTTCAATTATAGGATCATAAAAGTTGTTTTCTTCTACATTCATATGAAAAGTATCCAAATGAACAGCAAGATTATCAGCATTAATTCTATTGATAATTTCCAATACATTTGATGCTGTATTGCACACATAGCTTTCATAACGGTTTATTGGTTCAATTCCAATTGTAATGCCAAGTTTAGCAGCATAAAAAGCGGCTTCCCCCAAAACATTTATAATAATTTCCTTTTCCTGATGTGTAACAGGATTTCCCGTAAAAACACCAATTCCGCTGTGCAGAACACCTCCTAAAAAAGTGGTTTCTAATTGAGCAGTTTTATCCAAAGCTTTGAAGATAAGTGTCAAAGCTTCCTTAGGATAAAATGGAATATGCGCTTCTTTAGGAAGATTTAACGAGCATACAACATCAAGATTATTTTCCTGAAGCTGTTTTTTTACCGTTGCGGCATCAAATTCCATATTAGAAGGCAGAAGAATTTCAATCAGGTTAAAGCCATTTTTTGCAGTTTGCTTTATGGCATAATGTCCTGATTCCGGAGTCCAGTTTGGAGTTGTCCAGGATAGGAGTGAAGCGCCTATTTTTATTTTCATTGTGTATTTTTTGAAGAAGAATGTTTTATTTTGAAAGTTTAACGCACAATGTCTCTTTTAGAAAGCACATAAGGCTGTCCAAGTGTTTGTGGTTTGTAATATTTAATGGCAAATAAAAGAATTACCAAATAACATATTATAGGTAAAAGATAGGCGTAAGCCACATTTGTATTTGCCACAAAACCCATAATTGGAGGGAAAACAGCACCGCCAAACATTGCCATAACTAAAAAAGAGGAAGCCTGTTCTGTTTTGTTTCCGAGTTTTTTTAATCCGAGGCTGAAAATAGTTGGGTACATTACACTTAAGAAAAAATTCAGCATAATTAAGGCAATAAACGAAACCCAGCCAAAACTTTGAGAAATAACCAGACAAAGCCCAATATTACACATACAATAAATTGCTAATAATTTATTTGGAGCAATATAGCGCAATAAAAATGTTCCAATAAAACGGCCAATCATCATCATAGCCATACTGAAAGAGAAATAATAAGCAACCTGATTATCAGCCAAACCTGTTTTTTCGACACCATAATTTATAAAATAAGCCCACGTACCGCCCTGCGCTCCAATATTAAAAAACTGAGCAATTACAGCCCATATAAAATGTCTTTGCATGTACAAAGGCGAATCAGGAACTACGTTTGTATTTTCATCGTCTGTACTTTGTTCTTCGTGACTATGAGAGCCTTTAAGCGATGGTACTTTTACAAACCAAAACAAAATGGCAATTAAAAGTATAAAACTGCCAATAATCATATATAAGGTTTTAACAGATTCTAGACCTTCGGCGCCTTTTGAATCGAGAATAAAGAAACCACCAAGAAGCGGACCTATTATAGCGCCCAAACCATTAAAAGACTGTGCAAAATTTATTCTCTGGTCGCTTGTGCGTTCATCCCCCAGTAAAGCAACAAAAGGATGCGCAACAGTTTCCAGCGTTGCAAGACCTGCAGCCAAAATAAATAATGCAATTCTGAAATAAGAGAAAGATTCATTTTGAGCTGCGGGAATAAAAAGAAAAGCACCAAATGCATAAAGAATCAACCCTAAAATTACTCCGTTTTTATAACCATATTTTTTCATGAATAAACCTGCCGGAATACCCATTACGGCATAAGCACCAAAAATGGATAGCTGCACCAAACCTGATTCTGATTTACTGATGTGCAGTACGTTTTGAAAATGTTTATTAAGAACATCGCCCATCGTGATTGCAATTGCCCAAAAAAGAAAAAGCGAGATTACGAAAGTAAGCGTTAGAATATATTTTTTTTCTGTGAATTTAGCCTGAGACATTTTTACAAATCATTATTATTGTTATACATTTTATTTTGCCTCATTTTCTTTTCTAAAAAGTTTAAAGTCATTTAAATCATAACTTGGACAGGCTCCTTTTTGTGAGGTAATAAAAGCGCCCAAAGCTGTTGCCTGTTTCATAACCTCGACAGGATTTTCATTCATAATTCTTTTCGATAAAAATCCGGCTAAAAAAGCATCACCGCTTCCTACCGTATCCTGAATAGTAACAGGTACAGCAGGAGCATCATATTTAGAATCTCCGTCATAATACAAAGCGCCTTTACTACCTTTACTTACCAGTACTTCTTTTATATCAAATTTGTCCTGAATAAAATGCACGGCATCATCTTCGCTGACATAACTTTTTTCAAAAAAATCAAGAACCAATCGCAATTCGGCTTTGTTCATTTTTACCAGATCTGCTTTATGAAGAAGTTCGTTTATAACCGGAACAGAATAGTGGGGAGGGCGAATGTTGATATCAAAAACTTTAAATTTTGCGATTTCTAAAAGTTCAAAAAGAGTATTTTTGGAAGTTTCGCTTCTGGTAATTAAACTTCCAAAAACAAAAGCCGAAGCATTTGATATTTTTTCGATATAATCTTTTCTAAATTCAATAAAATCCCAGGCAACAGGTTTTATAATATCATAATGAGCTTCGTTATGCTCATCGATGTGCGCAATTACAGTTCCGGTTGGGTGCAGGTTGTCAATCTGGCTGTCTTCGGTCGAAATGTTCCAGTTTTTTAACTGAGCCATAAGATCGGTTCCCAGTTTGTCATTTCCAACACGGCTTATCATGTGCGAATCAATTCCCATTCGCATTAAATTATAAGCTACATTAAACGGCGCACCGCCCGCACGCGCACCTTCAGGAAAAATATCCCAAAGTACTTCTCCATAACAATAGATTGATTTTGTATTTATTTCTTCTCTCATGATTTTCTTTTTTTTTTTTTGATTAAACGTTTAAGCAAAGTGGTAAATAAAAAAGTTTAGATGTTTTTAGATTTTGTAGACTGACCTATATGAAGCTCAGCATGTAAAGTTACATTCTGCAAAGGCAGATTTTTGATATTAATTTTTTCGTTAAGCATTTTTACAGCAGTTGTTCCAATAGCCGAAAGCGGCTGTTTTACATACGTTAGCGGAACCGGGAAAAGCTCATAAGCTTCAGTTTCATCAAAAGCGGCAACTGCAATATCCTGTGGAATATTTATTCCAAGTTGTGTAAGTTTTTTGAGTCCGGAAACCGCCAGTTTATTACTCGTAAAAAAGATGGCATCAGGTTTTACTGTATTTTGCAGCATATTTTCTAAGCCGGTATTAATGTCTCTATCAATATAGTCTTTGTCTGTTAAAAGCACTTGGCTGTTTTGTATTTGATGTTTTTCGAGCGTATTTAAAAATGCGTGAGTTCGCTGTAATAAATGCTGTAACTGTGTTTTATAAGCAACAAGAAGAATGTTTTTATAACCGCCGTTTATAAGGTGTTCTGTAACTTTTTGACTTATATCGTAGTTATTAATTTGTATGCTGTCTGCTTCAACACCAGATAAATAACGGTCAATTAATACAAAAGGAATCTTTTGCTTTTGCAGTTTTAACAAACATTTTTCACTGTTTTCAACAGGAGCAATAATTAATCCATCGGCCTGGCGGTCGGCAAACATATTGATAAGCGCTTCAAATTTTTCGGCATTTTCATCAGAGCTTCCAATCAAAAGGGTATAACCCAGTTTGTTGGCTTCATCTTCAATAATTCGGGCTAACTGAGAAAAGTAAGGATTTGCAATATCAGCCACAACAAGACCAATTATATGGGTTCGCTGTGTTTTTAAGCTTTTTGCAATATTGTTAGGACGGTAATTTAATTCTTCGGCAGCGTGTTTTACCTTGTCAATTGTTTCCTGCGGAATACGGCTGTCAATCTTATTGTTAAGTACATAAGAAACTGAGGCGATAGATACGCCTGCTTTTAATGCCACATCTTTAATTGAAATTCTTTTCACGATAACGATTTCAGAAAGGCAAATATAATCAACTTAAACGTTTAAGCAAGTATTTATTTTAAAATTTGTAATTAAGTGAGTTAAAAAAATCATTTTAGCAGAGAATTTCTATTCAGAATGATCGTCTATAATGTTTTTTACACTGCGAATAAAGGTTTCAGTGTTTTTCATTTCATTCTTAATATAAATATCATAATCAGCTAAACTAAACTGCTCAAGCATATCTTTTTTTAGATATTTAATCATCGATTCAATGCTGCGGGTGTCGGTTTCGTATTGTCTTTTTAATTCACGTTGTTTACTTTCTAAATAGGCTAAGGTTTTTTTTAATCTTTGAATACTTACTTTATCCACGCTGAATCTTTTAAATTTATATAACTTTTCTGCTACATACGTTTAAAGTGACAATTCAGTTTGCCATCTTTTCAAAAAAAAATTAAATACTATAGTCAAATATAATTAACTATTTGTATAACTAACTGAATTGTCATTAGTTATACAAATAGAGAAATACCGTTTATTTTTTGCTTTTTTTTCTTCCAAGCCAAATCAAAAGGCCGGTAACAGGCAGTGTTACGGCAAAAAGGCAGACTAAAAAAGCCAGGATTTTTGTTGGATATCCGTAAATGCTTCCAGTATGAATAGGATAAATCAAACGTCGGATTTTATCGCCTCTGCTTAGTTTTTCATAAGGTCTGGCTTCTAAAATTTTACCTGTGTATTTATCAAAATAGGCAGTACTCGAAATATTTGGAATCGATTCTTCTAAGTTCAGTTTAATAACTGTAATGCTGTTTATGGTATCAGATGGAATTCTAATTTGTGTATCGCCTTTGTATGGAAAAACGCTGTCCGTTTTAGAAAAAATGTTCTGATAGAAATAGGTTTTATCTACTTTAGGATCAATCTTGGTTGGATTTTCAACTTTAGCCGACGGTTTTTTAGTTGTTCCGTCTGCCAGTAAATAAATACCGCTTTCAAACCATTTAAAAGACCAGGTTAAACCCGTTAAGGAAATTATAAGAAGAACAAGAAAACTATAAAAACCAAAAACAGAATGAAAATCCCAGTTTACTCTTTTAAATGAAGCATTCCATTTTACAGTTAATCGCTGTTTTAAGTTTTTGACTTTTTTCGGCCACCATAAAATCATCCCAGAAATGAGCATGAATACAAATATCAGACAGCTGCATCCTGTAATAAAAGCTCCAATATCACCTAAAACCAAATGACGATGTATATCTAAAACAACCGAAAAGAATCGGCTTCTTTCAGGAATTTGTCCTAATGTTTTACCAGTATAAGGATCAACAGAAAAGATTTGATTTTTTTTATCGCTGTCTTTTCCTGTAACAATCATAGTTCTTTCAGGATCGTTATAAGCATAAACACGATTAATTTTTTTAAGAGCATATTTCAGTTCAATATCTCTTATCAAAACATCGGTTGGTATTTTTTTTGCTCCAATTTCAGAAACTTTATAAAACTCAGGATTTACAAATTCGTCGATTTCGTCCTCAAAAACAAGAATGCTTCCGGTAAGTGCTACAATAAAAACAATGAGCCCGGACGCAAGTCCGAGCCAAAGATGTAATAAGCCAATATTTTTCTTAAACGTTTTATTCATAATAGATAGTCCAAAAATGTTTTCAAATATAAATAAAGCATTTATTAAAATGAGTATCCAAGTGTTAACAGCCAGTTGGAAGGAGCACCAGGAAATAAACGAATATAATCGTAACCTCCAACCCAATACGTTTTATTGGTTATGTTGTTAGCATTCAGCTGAATTTTAAATTTATTAATGTTGTAATACAAAGCAGCATTAAATAAAGTATAACCCGGAATGGTCTGTGTTACTGTCTGGCTTAAGTTACGGGTAGTTACAAAATTACTTCCAAAAGCAACGCCAAAATCTTTTAAAGCACCGTCTGTAAAGTTATAACGTGTCCAGACATTTCCCTGCTGTTTTGGTGTATTTGGTTTTTGTCTTCCAATTTCAGAATCTACTGGGCTTTCTGTAATGGCAGCTTCATTGTATGAATACGCCGCCGAAATACTCCAGTTGCGTGTTATGCTTCCGTTTACATCAATTTCAATACCTTTTGATTCTTCCTGACCAATTGATCTCATTAAATCTGGATTTGTTGGATCGTTGGCAGGGTATAAAGTGTTTTTCTGCTGGATTTTAAACAAAGCTACAGTCACAAAAAGTTTTTCTTTAAACCACGAAGATTTTCCTCCAAACTCGACCATATTACTTTCTAACGGATCAAACGGTCCTCCTGCATTTGGGTTTGATAATGAAGAAGCGGTCTGCGGGTTGTATCCTTTTACATAAGTTCCGTACAAGTTTATGTTCGGGTTAAGTGTATAAGTTAATCCAAAACGAGGAAGGAATGAATGCTGTTTTACTTTCTTTTCAGTTGCTTTTTTATAGTTTTCTTTATCGCTGTATTCATCATAACGAACACCAATTAAAGCCTGAAATGCACCAAATTTAATATGATCCTGAAGATAAACTCCATACAACGAATAATAGGTTGGATCAAACGGACGGGCAACATAGAAATATTTACTCATGTCTTTTAACTGCTGTGAAGCCATTGGATTTGTTAAATCGAAATGCGCCACGTTTGGTACAGGATTTCCTTTAGAATCTAACAAATACAGATTCTTTTTTGCCGGATCATACGTTGCAATAGAACCATTGTTTGCTGCATTTCTATATCCGGTTGCCTGTAACTGCGAGCCTCCAGACGGAACTTGTTCCTGAGCATAATCGTAACCTGCAATTAGATTGTGGTCTAAAGCTCCAGTTTTTGCCTGATATTTAAAGAAAGCAGAAAGATTGTCAATATAACGCTTACGTTTACGCTGAAAAACCTGCATTTCGATTGCCGTAGGAATTGTAGATCCGTCTCCGGCAGAAGCATATTTATTAGCACCGCGGTGTTCCAAAAGATCTTCTGTGTAACCTGTACGAATGTACGAAGCCGAAAATGACAAACGATCTGTAAACTGATGATTTAATGACGTTGTAACGATATACGTTTCTTCATTTAAATAATCATTTGTAGAGTTTAAAGAGTTTGAAATTTTAGTCGAATACAAATTATTTTCATAAGTCGACTGTCCGCGGTCTAAGTTACTTTTTGAACCCGTGTAAATTAAGTCAAAGTTAACGCTTGTTTTATCATTTGGAAGGAATGAAAGAGAAGGAGCAATTACAATATTTTTATCGAATTGTAAATCTCTAAAAGAATTGGCATTTTCGTAACCCAGGTTCAAACGGTACAAAAGTGATTTATCTTCGGTTAACGGACCTGTAAAATCGGCTAAAGCTCTTAAAGTATTAAAACTTCCTGTAGAAAAGCTTACGCTGTTTGCAGCCTGATCTAATGGTTTTTTTGTAACACGGTTTAAAACTCCTCCAGGAGAAGCATTTCCAAATAGAGCAGAAGAAGGACCTTTTAAAACCTCTACACGCTCGAGATAGTTGGCAAGAGGCTGTTTCCAGAAACCAGTCGAAGTTCTCATTCCGTTAAGCAATTGCGTGTTGCTTCCTCCGTTAATTCTAAAACCTCTTATCGAAATATCATCATAAAAAGTAAACTGGCTTACACCGCTGAAATTTTTGACAACTTCGCCTACGCGAATGGATCCCTGATCTGCAATTAATTCTTTTGTAGCATACGAAACTGCCTGTGGAAGATCTTTTAAAGCAATTTCGGTTTTAGCTCCAATAAACGATTTTGTGTTTTTATATGATTTTTCTTTTCGTCCTGTAATTTCTACAGTCTGCAGTGTATTAATGTTTTCCTGTAAAGAGATAGAAAGTTCAAGGTTTTCATTTTCATGTAATTCTATGGTTTTTTCCTGAACAGAAAACCCCATTGCCGAAAAGTAAATAGTATAATTTCCCGGTGTTAGATTACTGATTTCAAAATTTCCTTTATCATCAGAGGTTGTGTTCTTTTTTGGACTTTTGATTGAGACAGAAGCATAAGAAACAGCTTCATTGTTTTCGGAAGTTATCCTTCCGGTAATTTTAGCATTTTGAGCCTGGCCTATGGTAAAAAAGGCAAGCATCAAAAATAAATAAGTAAACTTCATGGCGGGCGATTATTTTAATTTTAGACCGCAAATCTATGTTTATTTAGAATAAATACAAATAAATAATTATCACAATTCACATTAATTTTAAGAAATCGATATAGTGAAGTTTGAATTGAAATAAGCCTCTTACAAAAATGCAAGAGGCTTATAGTTTTTTTTATTTTCGAATAGAAATTATCGTTTGTGATATTACCGAAGCGATAACAAAAAGCAGTCCTATGTAAAAGAAGATATTGACTTCTTTACTTTCATTAAAAAACAAAAAAGCCATTACAATAGCATAAACCGGTTCTAGGTTAAAAGTAAGGTTTACAGTAAATGCAGCAATCTTTTTTAATGATTCTGCAAACAAAACATACAAACCAACGGTGCAGAATACTGCCAAAATAATGAGGTAGAAAATATCTTTTACACTTGGCAAAATACTTTCAACAGGAAAAAAATAAAGGTATAAAGGCATAAGCAGACCAAGCCCGATCGTGCCGCCATTCATTTGATAATAGTTGATAAGCCTGCTGTCGTAAATAGTTACCAATCGTTCGTTAAAAATGGTATAAAGCGCCGCAAAAGCAGATGAAATTATACCCAGAATAATGCCTAATTGATAAGAAGAATCAAAGTGGAATATAAGAGCAATTCCGGCCAGAGTCAGCATGCTAAGCAGTAATTCTGTAATATTAAATTTCTTTCTGTTAATCAGCGGAGCGAACAAGGCAGTAAATAAACTCGTTAAACAATAACATACCACCCCCACAGAAATGTTCGAATATTTAATACTGGCATAAAAGAAAATCCAGTGTATCGTGATCAAAAGACCAATTTTGGCAATATTGAATTTTTCTCTTAAAGAAATATCCTTTGAAACCTTAAATAATTTCAGGATAACCAATAAAACCAAGGAAGAAAATAAAACCCGGTACCAGACTAAAAGTCCTTCGTTTAACGAAATAAGTTTACCAAAAACACCAGTAAAACCGGCAAGTATTACAGCGATGTGTAATAAAATATATGATTTTTTCATAAGATTGTCTAAAAGCCTAAAAAAGACTGAATTATAAATTAATTTAAAATTTGACTTGTAAGCATAGCAGAATGTGCCGAAAAAAATATCGGTATGAAACGCTGCATAAAGTCGAACGATTAATTTATAATCAAGGAGGAGGAAGACAACCTTTTTGGCTCATAATTTTTTGGAATTTGACCAAAAATATTTAAAAAGCTTAAACCTCACAAATATGTTAACAGTATTTTGGAAAGATAAATCTGCCGGATGAACTCTACATCAATTTCCTGCATCAATTGTTTTACTTTATAATCTTCATTTTCCTAAAAACCGATAATTTTTTTAAGTGTATTTTGTAGGTTTTATAAGGGTTAAAGTGTATTTCGTCGATTAAATTTGCTTTTTGTCGATATTTTTAAGCTTGTTTATTAAAATTAATACATATATTCGCAAAAAAAATAAAGTTCATATTGTTTTTAAAATACGGTGAGAAGGGTTTCAGTTTTAAATGAAATTCTTTAATGAAGAGGTTTGTTAAAATTTAGGCAAGAATTAGGTTTAAGAATAAAATAAGATCAAATCCCAAATCACTTATACATGAAAACACTTTTACTACAAGCCGTCCTTTTTCTTTGCAGTTGTTTTGCAATGGGGCAGAAAACACTTTTTATACCTACAGAATGGAGCAATCCAAACAATGAATTTTACAATAAAATATCGGATTCAAGAAAGTATGAATCAACAAACTTCGTTCTTTATTGGGGCGATAAAGTAGGAACTAATCCTGCAGCTTACTCTGATGCCACATTGCGATTTACACCAAAATCTGTTGCTGATACATTAGAACACAGTTTTAAACGTTTTGTAACCGATTTAAAATTTGTGAGCAATGCGCCTACTACAAACGTGGGGAAATACAAAATCATCATTATGGTGATGAATACCTGGAACTCAACCGACACGAGATTAGAAGCTTTTGCACACGCAAGTTCTTTTAGTAACGTTATTGGGGCTATGTTTGTGCATCCTCAGGCAACACGAGATGGCGGAGCTTTATCGCACGAATTCGCTCATACGCTTCAAATGATGATGCGTATTCAGGAAAATCCCGGAAATGGGACTGCATTTGCGGGTTACGATTGGGCTGGTCCGTTTTTTGAAGGCCACGCTAATTTTATGCGGGCACAAGCTTATCCGCAATGGGCAGAAATTGACGGTACTTTAACAAGATGGATACAAACAAGACATTTTATGTGGTCATCAAACCGTCATCATTACACCAATTTTCATTTGATGTATTACGTTCAGGAAAAAGATGGTTTTGATTTTACCCGACGAATGTGGGCTGAATCTAAAAATCAGGAACATCCGCTTGAAACAATCAAAAGATTAAAAGGTTTTACACAGGAACAGCTTAACGATTATTTATGGGGATATGCCCAGAGACAGCCTGCATTTGATTATCCTATTCAATGGACTTCTCAGATTAACAACACCAGCAATTTTGGAAAAAAAATCCGCGAAGTATACAAACTTATCGAAACCAGAATGCCGCGTTATACAAGCAGACAATACACGCTTTTAACAAAAGTAAATGGTACAACAGATCAATATTATACGAATAATGACTGGGCGCCTCAGGATTACGGAATGAATATTATTCCTTTATATCCAACTTGTTCTGAAACGCAAAAAAAAGTTACTATTAAATTTAAAGGACATTCTGAAGTTAATCCGGCTCAGGCAGGATGGCGATACGGATTTGTAACGACAAAAACCGACGGATCAATTTCACGTTACAGCCCTATGTACAATTCAGATGGAGAAGCTTCTTTTACACTAGATTCTTCAACAGAAGCGAATATGTTTCTGGTGGTATTTGCCGCTCCAAAAAGCCATGTTAATTACAATATGGATGTAGGTTATCCTAAACAAAGAAGATATCCGTATGAATTAAAAATCGCCAATGCAAATCCTGAAGGATTTCAGCCGGCGGCTAATTTTAGAAAATTTCTTAAAACTAACGGACGCATTCATGCCAACGGAGGCGGATGGGTTTCAAACAGTGCTAATGTTGCTTCAACGGTATATGTTGGACCTTATGCTATTGTTAGAAGCGGTACAATTTCCGGTAATGCCAGAATTGATGGATATGCAATGGTCGAAGGTGGTAATATAAGCGGTAATGCAATAGTAAGAGACAATGCATGTGTGTATAATGCGACTTTATCAGGAAATGCAATTGTTGAAGGAAACGGATGGATGGAAGGCGGTTCTGTTACCAATTCTGCCAATATAAAAGGAAATGCCATGCTGTTTGCAGGCAATTTTGGAAATTCAGTTGTAGTAGGAGGAGATGCCGAAATAGGAAGCTGTTCGACAAACGGAGTATATCTGCAGTTTCCATATTGGAGAAATGGAAGAACAGAATGTGACGGAAAAGGAGAAAGCGATGCTTCGAATATTGATATAAATACTGCCTTTACCAATTTTTCTGCAGCATCTATGGCTTTTAGTGTAACGCCAGTTTGTGCAAATCCAACTCTTGGAATCAGTAATCCAATTTTGGATACTGCAAATTATGGTTTGAGTATTTTCCCAAATCCAACGGCAGGAAATCTTACGATTTCATTTAACCAAAAAGAACAGGAAAAAGTTACGATTTCTGTATTTGATGCAAACGGAAGAAAATTAGATGTTGTAACCAGTCAAAACTATGAAGCAGGACAATATGAAATACAATACAACTGCAGTAAATTGAATCAGGGAGTTTATATACTTCGCATTCAAACAGGAAAAAACATTGTAAACAAATCGTTTATCAAACAATAAATTAGTTTTTTAGTTCCATTTTTTTTTGCCCTGTCGATTGGTTAGGTTCGGCAGGGTTTTTTGTTTCAGGTTTAAAAAGAAAGCACCATATCATGCCAGACTTCTCCGCCATGAACAGAAGCTGAAATGCCCAAATTTTCAAATCCAAATTTTTGATAAAATGAAATGAGATAATCTTTGCACGTAAGCGTGATTCCGGCTCGGTTTTGTTCTTTAGATTTTGAAATTAAATGATGAATTAATTTTCCCGCACAGCCATTTTTTTGATATTCAGGCGAAACAGCTAAACCAAATACAGCCTGCCATTTTTCATTTTCATCGTGCAGTCCTGCATTGTTAAACATTTCATCAATCAGCCTTTTATTAGGAGTAATCATTCCATTTATAAAGCCAAGGATTTTTCCGTTCTCTTCCAAAAGCCAAAAATGCTGTGGAAAAACCTCCAGTCTATTTGATATACGTTCTAAGCCTGCTGCTTCGTTTGGCGGAAAACAAGCATTTTCTATTTCGTTTATTACTGCTAAGTCAGCAATAACGGCGTTTCTAAAATTCATATACTATATTTTAAATTTTTTCCTGCTGTTTTTTAATATGATTTCGATGTGAAATTCCCCATTTGATCATTTCAGAAATGATAGGCCCAAAAGATTGACAATAAGACGTTGACTCATAAAGAATGGGCACTTTGGCATCGCGGTCTTCTGTTCTTTTTACCAGATTATTGAGCTCCATATCTTTTAATTCCTTCGATAACATCCGCGCAGTAATACCCGGAATACTGTCTTTTATTTCCTTAAAACGACTATTTCCGTTACAAATAGAATTAATGATAGGCAGTTTCCATTTACCGCCCAAAACATATAAAGTATCCTGAAGCGCCTGAAATTCTTCTTTTTGATTTCGTTCCATATTTTCTAAACCCTAAAAGTTATATAAGAAATTTTAATTTTTTTGACTGCCCATAAATCTTGTAAAATCATTTAAAATGCAGTATTAAAAAACTTCGCTTTTCATGATTATCGATATACGCTTTAATAGCACAATCCAAACAAAAGTATTAAAAGAAATCATAAAATTAAATAAATGTTTTTATTTATGTATTTAACTACGTAGTTTTGTAAAGTAAATTTTTTTAATATTATGAAACTTATAATTAAACCTGTCGATAACCAGTATTCAAATGCAATTGTTGATCTTGTATTAACTATTCAACAAAAAGAATTTAATGTACCTATTACTATTGAAGACCAGCCGGATTTGTTTAACATTCCCAACTTTTATTATGCAGACGGAGGCGGATTTTGGGGAGCTTTTATTGATGACCAATTAGTGGGAACAATTGCACTGGTAAAATTTGCAGACAATGCGGCAGCAATTAGAAAAATGTTTGTAAAAAAAGAATTTCGAGGAAAAGAATATGCAATTGCTCAAAAATTATTAGAGACTTTAATTGCTTACAGCAAAAAAAACGGAATTGATGATTTATATTTGGGAACCATTACCATACTCGAAGCAGCATTGCGTTTTTATGAAAAGAATAATTTTGTGCGAATCCAGAAAGAAAAACTTCCAGAAGGATTTCCTTTAATGGCGCCAGACAATGTGTTCTGCCATTTAAATTTAAAAAAATAAAGATGAATATAATAGACGAATCAGGAATATTAGCCATCTCAACACGATTGCAGCGCTTAAGCGAACAATTGAGAAAAGACGGTGCTTTGTTTTATAAATCATACGGAATTGATTTTGAGCCTAAATGGTTTCCGGTTATTTATACTTTATATCATAAAGAAACTTTGAGTGTTGTTGAAATTGCTAACGAAATTGGCTATACACATCCATCGACCATAAGTCTGCTCAAAGAACTCGAAAAACAAAAACTGATTCGTTCTAAAAAAGATAAAATCGACGAACGCAAAAGACTCATTCAGCTTACAGCAAAAGGACAAGAACTAATCGAACAAATGAAACCCGTTTGGGATGTTATGAAACAAGCCTTAAGTGATATAGCCGATAATCAAAACAATCTGCTTCAGGCAATTAATGAAGCCGAAAATAAAATTGTACACCAAAGTTTTTTACAGCGTGCTTTACAGTTGAAAAGCGAAGAGGAGAAGCAATATTTAAAATGTAAAAATATTACTACTTTTTAATTGCTGTTTTACTTTAGCTTTAGTAATATTGCAGCAAAAAAATTGATCAATATTGATATTTATTATACTGCATTTTCAATAGAAAATTCAATCATCCAATATTTTTTTGAAACAAGAGGTAAAAGAAAAATTCTCAAAGCTGTGCAGTATTCAAAAATGAAAACCAAAAACAATGAAACGTTTTACAATTTAGGTTTTGGAGATTGCAATTTAGAAAATAAAAGTATTTCTGATGAAGAGAATAGTAATAATGGAGATGTAAGAATAGTATTTAATACGGTATTAAGTACAATACCAAAATTTTTTCAAGATAATCCAGATTTTCCCATCTATTTTCAAGGAAGCGATAGCAAAGCTTCATTTGAAAAAGAGTGTAGAAATACATGTTCTAAAAATTGTAATCAAATCTGTAAGAATAAAAATAGACGTATTAGAATTTATACTTATTTTTTAGACAAGAACTTCAAACACTTTTTAAAAGATTATGTGTTTTATGGATTTGATGATGAATTGAAAATATTTGTTGAGTATGTGCCTAAAAATAACTACACTGCAATACTAATTTATAAGAAAAAATAGATAATTTTGTATGAAGCAAGATTGATTATCATGAAAAAAGAAGCGAAAAAAATAAATGTGATTCCTATATCTAAAGAATCAAAAAATAGGCTTATTCAAATTTTGGATCAAGTGAAAGGAAAAGATTTATTTCCTGAGAAAACGGCACTTGCACAGAAGACTTTGGAAAATGTTAAATTACCAATTTTATTTTAATTAAAAAAAAATATAAAAGCGATCTCAAAAGGATCGCTTTTTTGTTGAAATTTGAATATTATAAAAACACCACAACCATTGAAAAAAATACCAATATATAATCAAAGTCCGGATGCAGTAGGCGGTATTTTTATTGCCTATCATTCTCCCGATGATCTGGCTGATTTTGAAATCAGATTAGAGGCGCATCGTGATGATTTCTTTATATTTTTTGTACTTACAAACGGTCATGCCGTGCTTAAATGTGATATGATCGATATCGAAATAAATGCTGACAATATATTGATGATTAAACCGCTTCAAATTCATCACGGGCAGGATGGAACACCAGATGCGGCAGGATATTATATTGGCGTTGCACCTTTTCTTATTCCCAATAATTGTCTGGAAGTTTTTCAAAGTCTGACAGTTTCAGAACAGCTCAATGTAATTGATCCGGTAAAACAAGAAGAACTGTTAGATATCATTCAACTGCTGCACCGCTCTTTTACAAGCAGTAATTCAAATAAAACACAAATTATTAACGGACTTTTTAATGCCCTGATTTATCATTTTGCCAATTTATATGCAGAATCAAAAAGCCCTGTAAAAGAATTTAAAAACCAGTCGGCTGTTATTTATGCTAATTTTAAAAAGCTTATTACAGATCGTACTTTTCTCGAAAGTCCGTCTTATTTTGCAAAGAAATTAAATATTACTACCTCACATTTAAATGATTGTGTCAATGCTTCTTCTGGTAAATCTGTTACCTATTGGCTTCAAAATGCGATGATTATCGAAGCACAAAGATTATTGTATTATACAGAAAGTGAAGTAAAAGAAATTGCCTTTGCACTCGGTTTTCAGGATCATACCTATTTTTCGCGTCTATTCAAAAAAATTACAAAAGAAACCCCGCTTGCTTTTCGCAAAAAATTCCGCGAATAGTCCAATCATTGCCTTTTATTATTCAATGTCTTTTCAGGCTTTTATCTTCAATTTTGAATTGAATTTTAAAACCTGAAAATTATGAGTTCAATGCCCAAAATTATTGGTGATTTTATAGAAATGACTTTTACGAACAAAATTTCTAAAGTAAATGTTACGACAATAGAAACACCAAGTCCAAATATCAAAATAATCAATTTTAAAGGAAATTTTCCGCATATTAAATTTAAACTCGGACAAGCAGTTGTTATACGAATTGACGACACTAATTACCGAAATTACACTCCCAGTAAATGGGACAGCGAAAACGGAACATTTGAAATCATTTTTCATATTCACCATAACGGACCAGGAAGTGCCTTTATCAATAATCTAAAGCCCAGCGACCAGATTACCGTTGGGATGCCAAGAGGATTTAAGATTTTTAATAATGAAGCCCAATACCATTTCTTTTTTGGAGATGAAACCTGCATCAGCGTTTTTAAGAGCATGAAAGACGAAATTAACCGAACCGAAAATAACTATTTAGGGATTCTGGAATTAGACGAACTTTCGGCAGATATTCCTAAAAAGCTTGGACTCATTGTAGACATTGTTCCAAAATCTGTCAATAAAGCAGAATGGGCAATAAAATCACTTCATAATCTGGATACCGAAATTTGGGAATTGTGGAAAAAAGGCTATTTCTATTTAATGGGAAATGCAAAATCAATTCAGGCCTTTCGAAAAGCACTGCGGGAAAAAGGTGTTTCTAATAAAAATATTCACACCCAGCCTTATTGGGCAGAAGGCAAAGTCGGACTTTGATTTATAAAAAATAAAAAGCGATCTATTAGGATCGCTTTTTTGTTGAAGTTATTTGATTTGATAATGATAATTCAGGAATGATAAACCCAACATGCTCCAAAAACTACTCCATTTGAATTTACCCCATTCCCAAACCTCATTTTATATATGTACGATAAAAGCTATAATACGGATTTGAGAATAATGTTAAAGTTTTACAAATTTTCCTAAAGAGATAAAAATGATTTGTACCCCAAAAAAGAAAACCGCCGGTAAAAAGAAAAAAATCTTAGTACCTTAGCATCTCAGCATCTTAGAAACTTAGAAACAATGACCATTCAACAGTTAAAATATATTGTAGCTTTAGATGAAGAGCGCCATTTTGCAAGAGCAGCCGAAGTCTGTATGGTTACACAGCCAGGATTAACAATTCAGTTAAAAAATCTTGAAGAAGAAATAGGAATCAAGATTTTCGACCGAAACAAAGTGCCTTTAACGCCTACAATTCTCGGTACAGAAATTATCAATAAAGCCCGAAAAATTCTTCGTGAAGCTGATGAAATCAGGGATTTTGTGGTAAACGAAAAAAATCTTCTCGAAGGAGAATTAAAACTGGGTATTATTTCGACTTTATCTCCGTACCTGATTCCGTTGTTTATTAAGGCAATGAAAGAAGCTGCGCCAAAAGTACATTTCATCATTAAGGAAGGATATACGGGACATTTAATGAGAGATTTAGAAATAGGTGCGATTGATGCTGCTATTATGGCGACACCAACAGGAAATCCCAATTTGATTGAACATGTTATTTTTAAAGAGCCTTTTGTAGCTTATTTGAATGAATCGCACCCAATGGCAAAAGAAGATTTTTATGAACTTCAGCCGGGAGACAAAACCGAACTGCTGCTGCTGCATCATGAATATTGTTACAATGCACAGCTTCTGGATATCTGCGGATTAAAATCATCAGATAAAATCAAAGAACAGTTTACGTATGATATCAATTCAATAGAAACCCTAAAAAATCTTGTTCGCGCACATTTAGGATTTGCGATTATACCGCAGCTTTCTATTTTAAACGAAGCAAAATCGGAGCTTTTTAAACCTTTTAAAGAACCTATTCCGGTAAGAGAAATAAGTTTAGTAGTTTCAGATTCTTTTTCGAAGAAACTCTTACTCGAAAAAATGAACGAAGCCATCTGGAACTGTCTTCCCGAATCACTCAAAAAAGACTTTGCCTACAGAAAAATCCGCTGGAACGATTCGCCGTATTTTGTAAAAGCGATTAGTAAAGTTTCTTAAATATCTATTACAATTATCAAGTTTTTTAAACACATAGGAACATAGCTTTTCTTTGTATGTAAAGGCGTTTCACTTGTTTTAGCACACATAGCTATGTGCATTTATACAAGTGAAACGCCTTTTTTTAAGTATAAAAAGCTATGTTTCTATGTGTTTAAATATCAACTCAAAGTAAATCAATTATTACTTTTTCGAAGCCGCAATAATTACATCAGCAACTTTAGCCGGCTGAGAAATAAAAACCACGTGGCTTCCTTTTATTTCAGTGATTTTGGTATTAGAACGTTTGTACATTGCATGTTGAATACTGGGAACGATACTTTTATCTTCAGTTGCTACAATTCCGTAAGAAGGTTTAGTTCTCCATGCTGCTTTAGTAATTGGTGTTCCAAAACCGTTTGCATGAAAAGCACCCTGCGAAGCAAACATAAAATCAGCATCTTCTTTGCTTAAATCACCTGCAAAACCAGCGTGAAATTTAGCTTTGTCATAATAAGCAATTCCTTTATCATCTGGAGGCAGTACACCATTTTCAGGAGCTGGAGGCGCTGTTTGTAACCATTGAATTGAGTTTTCGCCATTATCAGGCTGTAAAGCCGCCACATAAACCAAAGCCGCCACTTTTGGGTGATTTCCTGCTTCAGTAATTACAGTACCGCCCCATGAATGCCCAACTAAAATTGTTGGTCCGTCTTGTTTGTCAAGAGCTAAATTTGTTGCTTTAACATCATCTTCTAAAGAACTTAACGGATTTTGAACGATCGTTACATTATATCCTTTTTTAGTTAAAATCTGGTACAAACCTTTCCATCCTGAACCGTCTGCGAAAGCACCGTGTACCAATACTACGTTTTTAATTTGTGGAGCAGTCTGCGCGTTTACATTTGCTGTTGTAAATACCAGACTAAAAATTATTGCTGCGAATGCTAAATAGCTTTTAATTGTTTTCATTTTTAAAATTTTAGATTGTTGATTTTAGATTTTAGATTGTTGTGTTGTTTTATTTTAAATTAGTTCAACGTTACCGCCAAAGTAATTTCAGTGTTCAATAATTTCGAAATTGGACAAATTTCTTTTGCTTTTTGAGCTGTTTTTTGAAAATCTTCTTCAGAGATTCCGGGAACTTTTCCAGTTAATTCTAATTGAATTAAAGTAATGGTTCCATCTTCAAAAGTTACTTTAGCCGTTGTGTCTAAATCTTTGGGTACAAATCCGGCTTCAGATAATAAAAAGCTTAACTGCATTGTAAAACATCCAGAATGGGCCGCTGCGATTAATTCTTCAGGATTTGTTCCAACACCTTGTTCGAAACGGGTTTTAAAAGATAATTGTGCATTATCTAAAGTTGTACTTTGAGTGCTAATGGTTCCTTTTCCTTCCATTCCAGTACCTTTCCAGTTTGCGTTTGCTCTTCTTGTAAATTTCATGATTTCTATTTTTAAAGTTATTTTTTAAGATGATCAAATCATTTCTTTGATTTTGATGAGACAAAGGTATAGTGAAGGTTGTTATTAATCAAATTAATAATTTTTAGTATTTATAAAAATAAATTATAATGTTAGGTTTTAAAGGACATAACAAAATTTTTACTGATAAAATTTTTGTTATGGTAAATTGTAAATATTTAGAAAAAGAAGGATCATTTATATAATATTTGGTTTCAAGTTAGAATTTGAAACCAACTAAACGATTGATTTTTAGTTTTATATCTACTGTAAATTTAATTTTATTCAAAACAATTTTGAAGGAATACCCCTTGAGAATAAATTTTTAATGAATAATCTAACTTTTAAATTTATGAAAAAAGCTTTTCTAATACTTGTAGTTTGTTTGAGTTCAGTTTTGTTTTCCTGCAAAAAAGATAAAACTACTGATCAGCCCAATACAGACAATGGAAAGTCAGATACCGCTGATACTACATTAATTGCAGATAACGGCTGGCCTCGTGAAGCCGAAAATAACGGTACAAAACTCGTTTATTATCAGCCTCAGGTCGATGACTGGAAAGATTATAAAGAAATTACAGCCCGTGTTGCTTTTTCTTTAACCCCAAAAGACGGCAAACAGGTTTTGGGTGTAGCTTCTTTACAAGCCGAAACACTGGTAGATAAAGACAACCGAAGTGCTTTTATTAAAAACCTTCAGGTAACCGATGTCCGATTTCCCGCTCTGGATAAAAAGAAAGTTCCCGAAATGGAAAAACTCTTTAAAGAAACACTGCCCGTAAGCGGTGATCCTATTTCGGTAGATCGTATTCTGGCAGATTTAAGCGCAACCAAAAGTCCGGCGAAAGGAATTACAGCTAAAAATGATCCTCCGGCAATTTTTTACAGCACAAATCCGGCAGTTTTGTTGATCGTGCAGGGAGAACCCGTTTTAGTGCCTGTAGAAAAAACAGATATACAATATGTAGTAAATACAAACTGGGATTTGTTTTTTGATAAGACTTCTAAAGATTATTATCTGTTAGCAGAAAATGTCTGGCTGACTTCAAAAAAGTTAGAAGGTAAATGGGTTAAAACCGCCAAACTGCCTGCAGGACTCATAAATCTGCCAGCCGGACAAAATTTTGATGATGTAAAAAAAATGATTCCGCCTCCGTCGACCGGAACAGCACCAGAAGTTTTCTACAGCAATAAACCTGCTGAATTAATTGCCGTAAACGGAAATCCAAAATTCATTAAAATCGATGGAACGAAATTGATGTACATAGACAATACCGAAAATGATGTTTTTGCCGACGAAGCCAATGGACAGTATTATGTATTATTATCCGGAAGGTGGTTTAGTTCTAAAGAATTAACAGGACCGTGGAAGTATGCCGGAAACAGCCTTCCTGCTGATTTTGCCAAAATTCCTAAAAATTCACCGCGTGCTAATGTATTGTCGTCTGTTCCCGGAACACAGGAAGCCAAAGATGCCGTAATGTTATCGCAGGTTCCTACAACGGCCATTTTAAAAAAATCTGATGCCGAAGCCAAAGTAAAAGTAAACTACGACGGAGCGCCTCAGTTTAAACCAATTGAAGGAACAAAAATGCAGTATGCAAGCAATACCCAGGAGAAAATTATAAAAGTAGGCGATTTGTATTATTTATGTTTCCAGGCCGTTTGGTTTATGTCGACAAGTCCTAACGGACCTTGGAAAACCTGCGATTCTGTTCCGAAAGAAATTTATACCATTCCGCCGAGTTCACCTGTGTATAATGTGACATACGTTACACAAACTACAACCGATACCACTGTAGAAAGCAGTACAACAGCCGGTTATTTTGGAGCTTTTATTATTGGTGCAGCGGTAGGCGCAATATTAACGTATGGTACAGGATGGTATTATCCTCCTTATGTGTATTATGGCGGCATGTATCCAATTTATCGTCCGTGGCCGTATGCGTATGGAGGAGGAGCAGTTTACAATCCGTGGACGGGTGGTTATGCTGTTGGAAGACGTGTTTACGGACCTTATGGCGCAGCAGGAACTTCGGCTTGGTACAATCCCGCAACAGGAAGATACGGACGCTCTGCAAGTGTTCAGGGATGGTATGGCGGTAGAACTGCTGCAAGTACCTACAATCCGTGGACGGGAAATTATGCCAGAACCAATCAGGGACATAATGCGTATGCACAATGGGGACATTCAGCCGCCACAAATGGCAATCAATGGGCGCAGACAGGACATATTACAACCAGACGCGGTACAGCAATTGGCTATGAAACTTCTGGCGGAAATAAAGGCGTAATTACAAATCGTAGAGGCGGAGGAACGACAATTCATACCAACAATAATGTATATGCAGGTCACGACGGACATGTGTATAAAAGAGATGCGAACGGAAACTGGAGTCATTATAACAATGGAAACGGCGGCTGGACTCAAGCAGGAACTTTAGGGTCGTCGAAAAAATCAGGTGAAGCCATTCAGCGTAATAAACCGAATCAGGGATTGGGTGCGAATGGAGCAGGAGAGAGGATTCAGCGTGATAACTTACCGAAACCGGAACAAAACCTGGGAGGCGAAACCCGATTAGCAGACAGAACCCAGCGCGATAATTTCCCTAAAGTTAATCAAACCCTCGGACAACCGAATAAACCTCTTGGCGAAGCCGGACGTCCAGACATTACAAAAGATCTTGACCGCTCAGCTTTTTCAAGAGACCGCGGAGAATCGCAAACCCGAAATTTCCAAAACTTCCAGCATCAAGGTGGTTTTGGCGGAGGAGGTTTTAGAGGCGGCGGCGGTTTTAGAGGCAGAAGATAAATAAAAGTAAAAGGTTAATTACAATAGGAAAATCAGGAATGGTTGTTAATGCCAGACCTGATTTTTTTGTTTTGATTGTTTCAAGTTTGAAGTTTCAGGTTTCGCCAAAGTTTGTCATTTCGACGGAGGAGAAATCGCACTAGAAATTCCGCAAAGTATGTCGCCAATCTTTGTCAATATGCGCGTGCGATTTCTCCTCCGTCGAAATGACAGATTATGAAAATTTGAAACTTAAAACATGAAACAAAACAAATTCCCTATATTTAACATTCAAAAAATCAGACAAATGAACTATAACAAACTTTTACTTTGTCTTTTATTTACAATGCAGACAGCATTAGGACAAACCAGCCCCGACATTAGTTTAAAAGAATTAAGCAAACAGCATCAGTATGCTAAAATGGATAGTTTGAACAATAAGGAAAAAGGCAAAGATTATTATTTCTATAAAGGATTATATGCCAATGTCTGTAATAAACCCAAGTTGTCAAACCAGTATTTAGACAGTTTGAAAAACAACGAACTTACCAATAGTTATGAATTTGCGAAACTGAAAAATGATAACTATATCAAACTCTTTAATTACAATTTAGCATATACGGCTTCTAAAGTTTTAACTCTTAAATTTCAAAAACAGTATACCGAAAATGAACTTCAGGACGAATTAAACACACAGCGAATCTGGCAGACTTTACGCAATACGCGCTCGCAGACAATCGATAAATTTTCTACAATTTCAATTGCTGCGGTAAAAGACAAAGCAGGTTTAATTACAACCGAAGTTAAAGCAAACGATACGCTGTCCAGTTTTGTTTTTGATACCGGAGCAGGAATCAGCTGTATTACCGAAAGTGTGGCGAAGAAAATGGGAGTTAAAATTCTGCCCGATAATAACATTTCAGTGGCGAGTTTTACGGGACAAAAAAACAAAGTTCGAATAGGCGTTGCACCCGAAATTAATCTAGGAGAATTGAAAATTCATAATGCCGTGTTTTTAGTATATCCAGATAAGGCTTTTACATTTGCAGATGGCGCTTATATCATTAACGGAATTATTGGTTTTCCTATAGTAAAAGAGTTAGGAACGATTACAATTGAAAAAGATAAACTTACCTTTTCTAAAGAATTAGAGGCCAATACAACCGAAAAAAACTTATTTGTAGACGAACTCAGAGCGATTGTAATGCTTACGTATAAAAGCAAAACCCTGCCGTTTAATTTTGACAGCGGAGCAAAAGAAAGTCTTTTCAACAAGGCATTTTATGAAACCTTTAAAACCGATCTTGACCGCATGGGTATTGTAGAAACGTCTAAATCCTCCAGCGCTGGCGCAGAAGTAGTTTCTACAGAAGTTTTGGTTTTAAAAGACCAGCAACTCTATCTTGGAAAAAAACTAATTCAACTCCCAAAAATAGAAATTGACCAAAAGAATTATGGCGTTTATGGCGAAGTTAATTTTGGAAATATTGGGCAGGATGTATTGGGACAGTTTGAAAAGGTGGTGATTAGTTTTGATGGTAGTTATTTGAGGTTGGAGGATTGAGTAAACAATAGATTGGAAATTATTAGTAGCAATCCTTTTTTTTGCAAATTAATTTATTACCATTTCGTAACTACAAAGACTCATATTGTAGAGGAAATTGTTTATGAATTCTTTTTCATTTATGATAAAAAATTAGGTTAAAAATTTAAAAAATGATTAGAAAATGTAAAAGTTCAAATACCGGAGGGGTTACAAAAACACTCATAAGTATTTGTTAGTTAATGAGTTTTAAAATTAGTGGGAAGTTTTTCCCATCATATCCCCACATTTTAGTTTTTTTTAAAAGGCAAAATAATGACGTGTCATTTCTTAAGAATGAGTATATTCCTAAAATAGTGCCTAGAAAACCTATGAAATTAATTGCGTCCACAAAGTAAATATAATCAATGTTTTTTCATTTTGAATAAGAAAAAGCAGTATATATACTTGGGATTATTTTTTTATTTATAACTACACTTGTCAAAATAATTTGATGTTTTACGGTTTGCCGTAATGATTAGATTTTTTTTAAATTAATCTTTGTGACTAATTCAGTTATTAGATTATAGAAATGTTGTGAATTAATAAAAAAATAAAAATGAGTAAATTAATTGTAAATAGAATTAAAAATTATCTGGATAAAACTTTTAATGGCAAAATTGATATTTCTGATCTAGAAAAAAGACCTTCTGATGAACAACAAAAAAGTTTTCTTTCTAGAGCTTTATCCGCATATGCCTTAACAATTGAAGCTGTGGCTAGTGTTGATTTAGCAAGTATTTCAATTACTGATGGATTTGATGATAATGGAATTGATGCTATTTATTATGATAGGGTTGCACGAACTCTTTGGTTAGTTCAATCTAAGTTTATCGAAAATGGTACAGGAGGTATTGATAATGGTGATGTGGAAAAATTTGCAAAAGGTGTAAAAAAGCTCATAGACGGTAATTTTACTAGATTTAATGGAAAAGTGAATGACAGAAAAGATGAAATACTAGAAGCGTTAGATGATTCAGCAGTTAAGATTCAAATTTTATTTGCCTATACAGGTAAAAAACTTTCAAGTCATAATTGGGATTCAATAAATGATTTATTAGAAGAACAGAACGATACTGAGGAAGTTTTATTTTTTACAGATTTTAATATTGATAAAGTTTATAAAGGGCTAGAAACGGGAGTTGGAAGAGCACCAATAATTGAAGATATTACAATTTCAAATTGGGGGCATATTGATGAACCATTTAAATCTTATTATGGACAAATTACAGGTGTTGATTTGGGACTTTTATGGGAAAAATACGGAAGAAGACTTTTTACAGAAAATATTAGAAATTTTTTAGGAACTTCTACAGTTAACGATGAGATAATAAAAACCATTAAGACTGAACCTGATAATTTTATCTATTTTAACAATGGTATAACTATTTTATGTGACAGTATTAAGAAAAAGCTTATCGGTGGTGCAGATAAAGCAATCGGAGCATTTACTTGTAATGGTATTGCAGTTGTTAATGGTGCACAAACTCTTGGTTCAATTGGATCACTTCATGAAAGTAATCCAGAAGAACTGAGTAAAGTAAAAGTAATAGTTAAATTCATTTCACTTGAAGATAGCCCAATAGGTTTTGGTCCAAGAATTACTGTTGCAACTAATACTCAGAATAAGGTAGAGAAAAAAGATTTCGTTTCTTTGGATACTGAGCAAGCAAGAATTAAGATAGAATTGAAGCTGGAAAATATCGAATATCACTATAAAAGAACAGATGAAAAGTTTGTAAATGATGAAAGTAATTTTTCTCTTGAAGAAGTTGCGTTTAGTCTTGCATCACTTTTTGATAATGTAGACTATTCTACGATGGTTAAAAAAGAATCTGGAAAACTTTGGGAAGATGTTACTAAAACACCATATACAGATCTTTTTAATCAGAATACATCAGCCCAAAAAATAATAAAAGCTTTAAAAATATACAGATATGTTTCTAATACGATGAATAAAATGGCTTTAACAGCAACTGAAGGTAGGGAAAGAAGTATTTATCGTTATGGGAATGCATTTGTGTCTCATATTATTTTTCAAAAAATTAATAAGGGAATTTTAGCAGATAGTTATCCAAATTTTGATAATTTTTTAGAGAATGATTTACCCGTAATTGTTGAGAAATATGTTAATGAATTGAAAGATGTAATTGAAAAGGAATATCCAGATGCAATGATAGTATATACATTGAGAAATTATACAAAATGTAGGCAAATGAAATCATTAATGAAATAATTAAAACAAAAAAATGGGATTTTATAATCCCATTTTTTTGTTTTAATTTAGTTATAATAATATTAATTAATACTTTGTTGCTGTCTTTCTAATATTTGATAGTAGTAACTAAAAGGTTTATTATATTTTATCGTTTCTCTACTTTTTCCCTTTTTTTTAATTAATTCGGGATGTTCTATTTCTTTTAACAGCTTATAATATTGTTTACTACGATTTCTGTCCAACTGCTTTATCTGTCTTAAAGAATGCTTGTTAAAATTTAATACTTTAAAGCCATTTTTCCAACACATGTCAGTTGAAACTTCATCAAAATTATTAATTCCTATACGGCCTACTGACATCCCAATAAGTCTGCTAATAGCAGATTCTGTAGCACTTCCCTTTGATTTTCGCATTCCAAATTTAACAGCATCTCTTATTTCTTGAACTATCGTTTTTTGTTTTTTCAATTCTTTGTGTAAAGATCTTTTCCTAACTCTTATTTCATTTAAATAATTAATTTCATAACCGACAAAACCAATCCACGGAAAAGATTTCTCGCTTGCTTCTCCCCATTTATATGGCCCCTTAGATTTTCCATCCCAAAAGTTTTTATAATTTATGCCTTTAGTATTCACTGTTATTAAATTATTTTCATCTTTAAATGGATGTGGAAAGAGTTTCAAATTATGTAAGGCATTCTCATAAATCTTCTTTGCATTTGTACAATCTTCTAAGCTATCCGAAATTATAATCATGTCATCACAAAACCTTTGGTATAAGAATTTATTTCCACTTAATGCAATATCAGCTTCATTAAGATAAATATTAGCAATCAGACCAGAAAGTGCACCTCCTTGCGGGACACCAATTCTTTCAAGAGCGATATCTAAATAATGAACTGAAATAACATTATTTACCCAGGAGAAATCACCTTTAGGAATTCTATATGATAACCAATATTCCGTATCAGAAGATTTTGGTATGTCTATATTAAAGGCAAAACAATCCAGATAATTTTCAAAAATATTTATAGGAATACTAAGATCTAATTCACTATGAATTAATTGTGACTTTTCGATTAATTCATAAAAGAGCTTTTTTGCAATTGAATGATTAACCGTGTCATAAAATTTTTTCATATCACATTCAGTAACATATAAATCTGATTCACTGTTTTCATTTTTGTATTTTAGTATGTCATTTATACAATCATGATGTGATAATATAGTGCCTATATCATTTTTTTTAGACCTAAAAGCATAGGAACTATCTTGAAAATGTTGATCGAATAATTGCGTTAAAAATTTATTTGTAGCACTTAGAATAATTCTGTCTTTTAGGCTAAATATGCATATTGGTCTGCATTCATTAAATTCATCTTCCTTTAAAACTTTCTTTAATTTATCTTTTAATTTTGGGAAAATTATTGGTTTCCCTATAGAATATGATGGATTCTTTGAGAGCTGGGTAACCTCAATTATAAAATCCTGTAAATTTAAATACCATTGTTCTTTTTTTTCTTTTCTGCTTTGTAACTTAATAGTCTTGAGTAAAGAATAAAAGTTTTTATCATTCGATGTTAAAAATTCATTTTTGCAATTTTGTTTCTTTCTAGAATTTTCACCTAGTTTTACCCATCTTTTTCTTGGTGGTAGTATTGTTCTGAGGAATATTGTTAAATCATGTTGGTATTGCTCAAATTCATTGCTAGGTGTCTTATTAGACTTTAAATGATAATTGTATTTAGAATTTAATGTTAATAGATGTAGTAAATGCTTTTTAGATTTACTTTTAGCAAGTTTAACACGAATTTTACAGATTTGTCGTAAAATTTCGTTTTCGGTAAAAAAATCTTCAAACTGTTTCATAAATTAAAGAAAGGGTTTCCTGTAACGTGAATACTCACGTGTGACTATTGATACTGATGCGATACATATTATGTCTAGAGCCTTTTAAGTTCTCGGGCACTGCAATTCCGTTGATGAGAATGATACTTGCGATGGAAATTAATCCTCCGCCTTCGGCACCGCATTTCTTTGATTTTTTGTTTGATAGCCTTTTTGATTTGCTAAATAAACTATACTGTTAAAATTTATATCTCCTTTTTTTGTCTCATAGCAATTATTTAAAAAATTTGTAGAATTAGTTTCATTGTATTTAGTTGTGTCTAGTGAGCTTAATTTTAAAAAATAATTTAAGCCAACATCATAAGTAAATGAATTAGCAATTGCCATTGCTACTTTACACCATTCATCATAAGAATAAGTTATACTGGCTTTTTTATTTTTTAAATGCCTTATAATGTCAGACATTATTTTTCTATTCGATTGATCATTTCTTTCATATGGGTTATATAGTTTATCTTTTGTAGTTAAATAGTTTAATTCTGTTTTTAGATTACCTTTGGATTTTGTTAATACTATTAAATCCTCATCGGTAATATTAAATTTGTTGAATTTTGATTTGAAAATCAATTCCATGTCATACGAAAGAAAGCAAAGTCTGGTAATATCACTACCGCTTTTATCCAGTTCTATATTATATTTATCTAAAAAGTACTCTGATAACTTTTTAAATGCACTTTTATGTAACTTATCTAAATCAGATTCATTGGAATCAATGATATATTCAATAGAAACTAAGCCTTTAAAACCTTTATTAGAAGGTGATTTCCAAAAAGAAATAACGTGATCATCATTTAATAAACAATTATAGCTTTCAATTATTTGCTCAGATTCGAGTTTGTCAATATCTATTACTATTAGTGAGTTATATATTTTTAATCTTTCATTTGTTCTTTTCGAATCAAAAGTTGCACTAAATGTTACTGCCGGTAAATGTTTTTTATAATTGTCATAGTATTCTTTATTACCTTCTTCTAGTTTTTTTCTTAGTGTAGTAATTTGCGTCTTATGTTTTTCAGACTTTATTTCTTGTAAAATAGTTTGAATTGTTTGTTCATCAGAAATTTCAGACCAAGTATTTATTTGGTATGATGCATTCAAGTTTAAAATTTCATTTATGACATTCATAATTTATGATGTTTATGAATTAAATAACAAATTTTATATTCAACAAATATTATATTTTAATTTTTTATCTTTTACGATAAACCGTAATTTATTAAAAAATATTCTTAACAAGTGTAACAATAATCCAAATCCAAAACAACGCGTACTTATACGGTATTTTCCAAACCCAATAAAAAGCAAAACTCTCAATCAAAAAAACGATCAAGTGTTTTAATCTCAAAAGAAGAAATTCGTTACTCCACATCCAAATAAGGATTCAAAATCACAGAATTTTCTCAGCCTCGAAAAAAGTCTCGATATTTTTTAACTTCCATTGGTAATTTTGATTCCAATATTTTTTGGTTTATAGTTTTTCCTTTTGAATCTATTTTAAAGCAAAAATTAATATATCCATTTCCAACAGTTGAATATGAAAAGTTGTATGTTTCAAAAATCAAAACTTTAAAATTGCCTTTTTCAATAAGACTTATTTTGTTGGGGATTAAATTGCTAAAATTTGAATTTCTTAAATCTTTAATAATTTTATCATTTATCTTAAATATTGTATTCTGATTAGTATTTATCGCATTCTTAATTTCATTTCCTATTTTTTGATCTAAGCATTTTTGGGTAACTATATTTTCAGTCTTAATAAGAACATCGAAATCAATATTTTTTAGCTTTTCATGTACCTTAAAAATACTTACCGAATCATTGATCGAAATTCTGCAAGGCTCAATCTTCTTTTGAGTTAAAGTATAATTTTCAGCTTTATTTTGGGAATGAATTAAGTTCACAAAAAAGCTGAATAATAATATTAATGTTTTTTTCATAAGTAAACTGTAAATCTTTTTTAGATTAAATATGTAAATTTTTTTTAGGATGAGACAAGCAATATCGCATGAGCGGGACGCTAGCTTCAGCAGGGGATCTATTAGCTAAATTATTACTTGCAATTGCAATTTTTAATAAGAATTGTATCTTTATCGAAGATTATTCCTATGTCATTTTCAATCACTTTTTTAATTTGTTCATGAGTCCATTTGTTTTTTTTTCTTACTCCATCAATATAAATATTTGGACGAAAATATGGTGTTAAAACTGAAATTGTAATGATGCCATTATTTATTTGAAATGATTTAATTTGCGGTGTTACTAAATGAAACTGGTTTCTGTCCTTTTCTTTTACAGAATAAAAAAGTATTTTTTTTGCGGTCTCTAAGTTTACTCTTTTTTGCAATACACTATCTTTATCTTGGATATATAATTTAATTGCTGATTCAGGTACTAACATTTTTGATAGTGGGAAATATTCTGCCTTTTTTAAGCAATAATTTTCTTTTACATTACACGATATGAAAAGAAAAATTAATAAATATAAGAGGTGTTTAATTTGTAATTGTTTCATTTTTTGGAGATTTAAAATTAAACTATTTTATAATTATCTTTTAAATTGAGGCCATATTCTGATGGATGCACATAACTTGATATTACTGACTAAATTTTTAAATTCATGACTAGTTTTTATCTAAGTTTTATGCTTCCCTGCTAGCGCGAGCATACTGCTCGTGAACTTATAAGCATTTCAATTCAAAAGGAATATTGCATTGGACCAGCAGACAATCAATTATTGTTGCTCCTTCATCTCTATATTTTTGTTTAATATGTTCATCCTTATTTTTTTAGTTTCTTTTACTTTTCCTGCCAATAATCTAATTCTGGAAATACAATAGGTTCTCTGCCTTCCCATTTAGGGAATACGAAATCTTTTGGGAGTATATATTCTGGAGCTAATAAAGTACTTTTTTTATAATCATATCTACCTAATTTAAAATTCATTACTTTTTCTTTTTTTCTCTTTCCAATTAAATATATATAACCAAAGACAGAGTCTTGATCTGTGTCTTTTTGTATTGAAACTAAAAATCTATTGAAATTGTTAGTTGCTAATTTTGATTCTAGATTTACTGGCAATACTATATTTCCAAAGAAAACTCTTCTTTCTTTGTAGTTATCTTCGTTAGAGTTCCACTGTAGATTTAATTGAACTGGGCATTTATAGTGTTTTCTATTATAAGTTGTATTTGTAGTTTTTATACTCTCGGTATTCCACGGTATATACGAATTAAAATAATCTAAACTGTACCATGAACAATCTTTAGTAAAAACTAACATATTATAAGCATAATTTTCCTCGCTGCTAAATCCTATATCATAATTATATTCTTTTTCTCCTTTCTCCCAAGCAGAATAGGGAATACCGTGAATTTTCAAATAAGTGCGAGATTCCTTAAATCCTTCAGATAAACTTTCATGCTCTTTTGTGTATTTATCATAATCAGGATCATCTTCTTTCCATATTCCTTTGTTGTTTGCTTTAAACCTGCATATTTCTGTGCTTGCACTTCCTCCTCGTATCCATACAGTCACATTGCCACCAGGAGCCATTCCGACAACAATTAAATTATAATCGTTTTGGTCGCCGTAAGAATCAATCGCTTTTGTCCTGAATAATTCGAGCATTTTTTCTCTAGGCAACTTGTAACTTCCTTTATATAAAATTTTATCAGTATTACAAACCCATTTTGTAGTAATACTATCAGGCACAGACAAAAGATAATCGCTACCCATTATCATACCGTTAATTTCCTCCCAGCCATTATTTCCTCCTGGCCAAGTAATGCGCCACTAATCCATTCGTTATTATAAAAGAAATCAACTTGTGCTTGATTCACCATGAAATTTTTTGGATTTGAACCTCCTATTCTCCAATTGAAATCATTAATTCGCTTATAATGAATTGATCTGAAACCAATTGTAATTAACAATAAAACCATTAACAAAAAATAATTTAGATAATTAGTCTTCATATATTAAAAATTATGTTCTGCCACTAAAAATAACTCCAATGAATAAAAATAACATTGCGCATAGCAATAATGATAATAAGATATACGTCATTACATAAAAGAAACCTTTTTTTTCTTTTATATAAAAACCTATTGCAAAATTTATTAAGGTTAATGGAACTAGAAGATACCATAGATGAAAATAGAAATCATTAGGATTAAACTGTTCATGTATATCATAATACAAAGAATAGGATGAAACGATAACAATGATCTAAAATTACACAAATGCTTGAAGAATTAATAAAATCCCAATACAACTCTTTTATAATATTGTTTCTCATAACTTTACTTCTCCTGCCAATAATCTAATTCTGGAAACTCAATAGGTTCTCTGCCTTCCCATTTAGGGAATATGAAATCTTTAGGTAAAGAATACTTTGAAACTTCATATTTCTTTTTTCTTGTCTTTTCTACATTTAATTTTGCTGCTCTGAATTTCATTATTTCAATTTTTTCTTTAAAATTTTCAAGCCATATCCTTCCAAATGTGTACGGTTTATTTTCCAAAACTTTATCCATTCCTACATTAAGAAATACATTATTGCCATGTTTTTTTTGAAATTCAATAAATTGTCTCTCTAAGTCGTTTGGTAGTACAATTTGAGCTTCGTACCATTGTTGATCATCTTGTGATATCCATTGAATATAAAATTCTACAGGAAGCTTTTTATCTTTTGCAACTTTTAGCTTTACATTCTCATTCCATTTTAAGTATGGAATCGGATCTTCATTTGAATATATTATACTACCATCTTTTGTGTAGCCAGCAATAGCTATACTATAATCTTTTTTATCTTCTTCTTCTGTCGTGAAACCAATATCATAAGGATATTCTTTTTCTCCTTTTTCCCAAACAGTATAGGGAATGCCATGCAAATAGCGAAAAATATTCATCTCACTGTTTATATATGTTTCTGAATGACGGGCTTTATATTCAAAGTTATTATAATCAATGTCATTTTCTCTCCATATCTTTTTATTAGTAGTTTTAAATTTGCATATTTCTGTACTGCCAGTTCCTCCCTGCATCCAAATAGTTACATTTCCTCCGGGAGCCATTCCTACTACAATCAGACTGTATTCTTGTTGAACACCATAAGAATCTATTACCTTTTTTTGAAAAAATTCGAGCATTTTTTCTCGTGGTAATCTAAAACTAGCTTTATAATAATATCTATCAGCCTCACATAGCCAATTTATAGCAATACTATCGGGAACAGGCTTATATTTTTCGCCACCAATATAACCTCCACTGGTAATGCCCCAGCCAGGATCGTTACCAATATTTGCAGATACGCCTGCAATGCTTTTTCCTTGATAAAAATATTCGACAGTAGGAGAACAAGCAAAGTATTTTGGTGCTGACCAAGCAGCATTCCAGTCAAATGTATCTTTAGGCTGACAACTTGCAAGTAAACCGATAATTAAAAAACAGCATAAAAAAAATCTAACTTTTTGGTACATATATTTCTCGTTTATAAATTACTTTATCCTCTTTTATAATCGGTTCAACAGGCTCATTGATAAAAACATAATCTGATAAAAAATGATGGTCTCCAGTTTTTACTGTTAAAAAATCATTTTCAAAACCGCCATAATGTGCTGATAAGTGAACATATTTATTATGTATGTGCTTAAAGATCTCGTAATCTATCTCGTAGGTTGAATTTTTGTCTTTGTTTTCTTCTTTTGAAGCGGCACGCATAATTTCTAAGTACTGTCTTAATATTTCAAAATGCCTGCAATATTATTTTTTATCTTTTTTTATAATTTTACCAAGTTTTGTTATGATAGTAATATTATTCATAGATTCATTATTATATTGATGACCATTAATAATCATTGAATATATTATATTATCAATGTAATATTTTCTCCCTAATGTAAATACATATTTTGTTGTGTCTTTTCTGGTTTTGACATCTGTTATGTTATATTCTAAACTGTCATCTATAACTATCCTAATATCATAATTTATTTTTCCTTTGTATAAGCTGTCTGGAGTGAATAACCTTTGGTTGTATTTTTGCATTTCATTTTCGCAATCTCGTATCTCAAAATTAGAATGGCTATCTAATATTTTTTGAAAATTTGTATTTTTTTCATATTCCTCATAAACTATTTTTTTTGGACATATAGAGGAGTTCCATTCTTTTAAATAAATCCCTTGGAATGAATAATCGTTATCAATGTATTCATTACAACTTATTAGTAATTGAAAAATTAATATTAAACTAAAATACCTCAATGTAATCATAATGTTTTGTATAAATAATTGATAAAATAGTTCATTTTATTTTTCTTCCTAACGATGAAGGAATTTCCAAACTTCTAGAATCATTATTCATTTTATGGCCATTTACCGTGATTGATTTTATTGTGTTAGAAATAAAATATTTACGAGCTAATGTGAAAGTTTTAACAATCGTATCTTTAATATTTTCAATGTTTGTTATCTTGTATTCAAGACTATCATCAATAATGAGTTTTACATCATAATTAATTTTATCATTGTTCTTAAAATTGGGAATAAATTCTCTGAGTTTAGTAGAATTAGGAGTTGTGATTTTGTTATTAAATTTATCATATTGAGTATAACATTGAATTTCAAAATCTGTACTCGTTTCGATCAAAGTTTTAAAATTGGAATTTTTATTATATTTTTTAAAAATTATTTTTTTTGGACATATTGAGGAGTTCCATTCCCGAAGATAAATAGAATGAAAAGCATTATTATCATTGTAATATTCATTATTATTACATCCAATAAATAAAAAACTTATAAATAGTATACAAATAAACTTCAATGTATCCATAACAATTAAATTTAAATGATTTAGCAGGAAGGTTATTATCTTTTTTTTCTACCCAGTGATGTTTCTAAAGATATTACATGAAAAAATAAAGAAAAGAAAAACACAATATTTAAGACATTTCAACATAACCTTAATATTTATTTTTATCTTTTTTTATAACTTTTCCCAGATTTGTTGGAATAAAAATATTAAGAGGGGTATTTGAATTATCTAATTTATAACCATTTACAACTAATGATCTAATATTATTCATTATTGTTAAATCCCCAGGATGTCCGCCATAGAAAACGGTATCAATTTTATTATCAATAGAGGTTATCTTATACTCAATCCTATCATCAATAACGAGTCTAATATCATAATCAATTTGTCCTGTAAACTTTACACTCGGTATAAAAACTCTTTGATTACTAGGTTTATACAAACTATCACAATCTCTAACCTCAAAATTTGAATCAGTTTTTATTTTTTTTAAAAAATTTGATTTTTTTTGATAACGCTCATAGATAACTTTTTTAGGACAGATTGATGAATTCCATTCTTTTAGATGAATTCCATAAAAAGAATCCTCCTTTTTTGTATATGTAATCCTTTTACAGCTAAAAAAAAACAAGAGTAATAATACACTAATAAATTTCAATATATCCATAATAATTACTTTTAAAAGATTCAATATAAATTTTTTCTTTGTTATAAATTAATGTATTAATTGGATCAACTGGAGCATGAAGTTCGTTTTCCTGAGTAATTGGATCATAACCTCAAGTATAAATACTAAAAAAGACTTTTTTAGCTTGTTCTACTTTAGTTGTAATATTTCCGTGAACATCAAAAAATGTTAATCCCCCTTCATACACAACATAATGCGAATTTGTAGTTAGATTTTTAGGATTTTAACTTAAAACATCTTCAATCATGTTCAAAATCAATCATCAATACTGCTGCTTTTTTATAATTTTCCCAAGATTTGTTGGAACATTAAAACTAAGAGGTTTTTTTGTATTGTCAAGTTTTTTTCCATTTATAACCAATGACTTTATATTGTTCATAATTATCCATTTGCCTGGACCAGAACTCCCTGAAATTGTATCTAATTTATCTTGAATATCAGTTATTCTATATTCTAAGCTATCATCAATTATAATTTTTATATCATAATTGATGGAACCTACATAATTAAGTTTAGAAGTAAATACTCGTTGATTAAATTTATAATAAATAGAATCACAACCTTTTATATCAAATTTTTTATTACTGTCAATTAGTGTTGTAAATGATGTATTTTTTTTATATCTCTCGAAAATAATTTTTCTAGGACATGTTGACGAATTCCATTCTTTCAAATGGATATCGGTAAAAGAATTATCAATTTTTGTATACTCGGTTTTTACACAGCTTGATAGTATTAGTAAAAAAAAAATCTTAAAATGCTTCAATGTATCCATAATAATTGCTTTTAAATGATTTAGTAGAAATGCTTTGTTTTTTATATATTAGAGGTCTTTTATATTTATTATCATCATTTCCAAATTCATCAATCTGAGTTACAGGGTCAAATCCCCACGTGTAGATACTAAAAAAAACTTTCTCCACTTCATTTACTTTAGTTGTAATATTTCCGTGAACATCAAAAAATGTTAATCCCCCTTCATAAACAACCCAATGCGAATTTGTCGTTAGATTTTTAGGATCATAACTTGAAACATCTTCAATCATATCAGAATCTATCATCATTAAAATAGTATGTCCTGCATTGTATTTTTTATTAATTGTTTGAAGCTCTAATAAATCAGAATTAGACACATAATCATGAGCTTTTGCTCCAATTCCTTTTTTATCCTTAATAGATAATAAATTTAACCCAAATGATTCTGCATTTGCATAGCCTGCTACTTCTTTGCACATTCTAGTAAGCATATCAGGCCAGTTAACAGCTTTTATCATATCCATATCACTATTTTCAAAACCGTTATAAACAAACTGGTCATTTAAGCTTTCTCCGCTTCGGGTGGTTGCCAATACTATCCAGTCAATTTCGTGCATTTCCATAGATTTGTAATTAGCATCTGTAGTTTTGGTTTCATACATGCTTAAAGCTTTTTCATGAGGCTTTATAATGTAAGTATCTATTTTGTATTGTCCTGTTCTAAACAATTGCTTTGCCAGCTTTTCATAAGCTTTTGGATCACGTTTTATCATGATATAGAACAAAGCTGCCATTCCACAAAGTGAACTATATTCTTGGCTTATTTTCCAAGGATCTTTAACGCGATCTTTTATTTGCTGATGTATTTTTAATCTATTAAACCATCTAAAGCGATTATGCATCCATTCTTTATATTCAGCTTCAGTTTCTGGATTACTTACATAGGCACGAACATAAATATAGCGTCCACACATATCTTCGTCATTCAGTGTGATTTTTACAGAATCTCCTTTTGCAGAAAGAGGTATTTCGAGCCACTTGTTTTGAGAAAGGCTGTGATATTTTAGCATCCATTTAATATCTGACAGATTTACGGGAGGATTTTTTATATAACTTTTCACTTTGAAATGATAGGTATTGCCAAAAATCATTCCGGGCTGAGATTTATCTGATTTAGCATTATCAGATCCCTGATCTAAAGCTGTTAAAAGCTCAATTTCTTTAACAGCTCCTTCTATTATTTTTATTGGCGGATCTTCAGGTTCGCCATAACTGTATTCAGGTGCATAATAATTAATGCTTCCTTTTGAATTTATTTCAACTCCTTCTTTGGCATACATTCTTGTCGTACCGCCTACTTTGGTTGTAACATTTCCTTTTACTCTTAAATTAAATGACATAGTATTTATTTTTCTTCGGTTATGATAAAAGTTAAAAAGTCGATAACATGAAACTGATCATCTGCATAAAAAGTTTTATTGGCGATTTCCTGAATATCTTTTTTAGGCATCATTAACATTCTTGTTCCGTCTGATCTTCTTATTCCGTCTCCATAGTTTTTTAATACAAAATGTTCAAAATTAATTCTAATCTGCTGAGGCGAACTTGTCATGTAATTACCAAAAGGATCGTCATAACTAACTTCTCCATTATCGTTTACCATAAAAGACGCTTTATTTTTTGTATTGCGATAAATCCAAACACTTCCGTCAGGTTTAAGTGTTAAGTCTATTCCGCCAACTGTTTTTATCATAACAAATTAATTTTGGGTAGTATTTTCACTGCTGTTATTTTTAATGTTCTTTTTTGAATGTATTTCGTGAGATTCTTCACTGCTGGAAGTTATTGTTCCATTACTGGCAGTATTATAATCTTTTTTAATATCAGAGTTATGATCTCCTTCAACATTAGCATTGTAATCTCCTATAACATTTAAGATTTTATTACCTCCAACACTCGTATCTAAAATCCCTCCAACCTGTAAAGTTTTGTTTATACCCGCAGTTTCGAGAATATTAGTTCCCGCTTTTA